>NZ_JACJQM010000052.1:0-39613 GCF_014696655.1 Nostoc sp. FACHB-888
CCTGCTACTTATTCTCTCATAAAATTTTTCTTGGAATCTACTTGATTAGTTACTATCAACAATTCCAAAAAGGGCTGATTTTAAAACGCCTTTTTATAGTATTAAAGTATCAGTGATTAGCGATCGCCTGTGCCAGTTGCGTAAGTCCTGTGGTTTTTATGCTCTGCATGGGAATAGCTGATTAGAGGCTTTGCCTCCAGTCAGACATAGAGCCTTGATGAATGCATTCCCAAGCTCCGCACGAGGAAATTCTGATATAAAAGAATATATTTAGTTAGCTTATATCTGATAAAAAAAATTCAAAATGCTGGTTTGAACCAATTTTACTAATTTTGTTTCAAACTAAAAATATAGTAAACACCAATTTTGAAATAAGGACGAGCATATATGAGTTTAATAGATGGTATATTCCTGACACTGTTAAATACTGTTGCTTGCCTAGCGCTGCCTAAATTGCTAGGAATTCTGTCTGCGAAAAGCTAAAATATTGTAACATCACCATCTGTTGCAACCTCAGAAGTTTCTAACTCTGAAATCCCCAGCTTTTCTTAATATAAGCTGATTATCTATAGACATGGCCTTGATGAGGAGAAAATTTAGTTATTGGTGCAAGGCGATGTCTCAAGGTAATATTCAAAAATGAAACTTTGATTATTTATTATTTGTTCTTGCTGTAGTTATTTTAGGTCTGACGATAATAAAAAATGCAAGCAAAGTAAAAGCTAACATTTGCCAAGTCACCAAATTCCATCCACCAAGATTCCAGCATGATAGACCAATGCTAGTACCTATAGAACCGCCGATAAAATAAGTAGTCATGTAAACTGTGTTGATGCGGCTATTGGATTGAGCATCAAGACTGTATATTCTTGCGATATTAGTAACTTGGGTTGCCTGTACACCTACATCTAGTAACAATACAGCAACTGCGATCGCCAGTGCAGAATTAGAAGCAATTTTAGCAATTACTAAGCTTGCAATCACGAGCGATACAGCAAGAGTCAAGGAACGTTGGGAGTTTCCCTGATCGGCTAGTTTACCAAAAACTGGTGCCATCAATGCACCTGCGATCGCCACAAAGCCATACATCCCAATTGTGTCAGATTGAAAATTAAAAGGCGCTCCACTTAAATGGAAAGTCAGTGTTGTCCAAAATGAGCAAAATACACCAAACAATAACCCGCTAATTAAAGACGCTTCTTTTAATAATGAAAAACGCTTTAATTGGTGAAGTGTTGAACTTAATAATTCTAAATAATAACCATTAAATTCCTTTTTGACACTAGGTAAATATATATTTAGCAAGACAATAACAATTAAAATCATTACTGCCGAAAATCCATATACATAACGCCAACTCAACCATTCAGCAATATATCCACTAAAAACCCTCGCCCCTAAAACTCCAATCAATATACCAGTAAAAATCTTGCCTACTGTTTGACCTGTAGTTACTCTATCTATACTTGCTGCTAAAGGTAGAATAATCTGAGCGGAGACTGTCGCAATCCCAATTGCTACACTCAATATCCAAACTTCTATGATGTTTTGTGAAAACGTCATAAATATTAACAAACAGAATAAACTTATCAGTAAGCAAAGAATTAATTTTTTCTTATTGATTTTATCGCCCAAGGGGATTAAAAAGAAAATCCCCAAACTGTAACCAATTTGCGTAAGCACAGAGATGCTACCCGCTTCGCCTTCACTGACTCGAAAAGATGATGCAATATCTTTGAGGATTGGCTGATTATAATAAACGTTGGCAACACAAACACCAGATGCGATCGCCATAATCAGTACCTGGACTTTAGTTAATCCGTTAGTTGAGATTTGTTTTTCCATTAAACCTAAAATTTATACAGGAAAAAACTGGTTTACAGTACAGCTAAAACCAGTCAATAAAGGAGAAATTATAATATCGCTACTAAATAGGGTTTCTACCAATTTAAGTTGAGTTTGTTCGCGCCGATAAACCTCTAGTTTACGCGATCGCCAATCAGCAATCCAATATTCTTTTACTCCTCTGGAAGAATAAAGTTTAAGTTTAGCTTCCTTATCTCGTCTTTCATCTGACTTGCTTGCAGACAAGACTTCTACTATTAAATCTGGTGCACCAGTTAAATATCCCTCTTCATCCAACATTACCGCCAAGGTTTCTTTAGTAGCCCAAACTACATCAGGAATCACATTATCTGATTCTGAAAACAAAACACCAGGGTTGGTCACAGCTTCTCCTAAACCAGTAGAATCTGACCAAATATCAAGTTGTCGAAAAATCTTGCCACAAGTTTGCTGATGTTTAAAGTGAGGTGCCCTGGTCATAAATAATTCTCCATCAACTATCTCGTAGCGCGTCCCTTCATTTTCTGGTAATAATTCCACATCCTGAGCTGTCCAACGTACTCCTGTATTAAGCATCTGACTCATCGACTATCTCCTTTAATCTTGCTCTTGTATTTTAATTATAAAATTTAGTCTAGCTTCCTTATCTAGCCTTTCAAAAAAGAAATGTATGAGTAAATAGTAAGACTTAAACAAAATGCACCAAATAAAACGCAAAACCAGCCACCCAGGATGAGAGGGTTAGAGTTATCTTGAGTGAGCGTTAAAAATTTCTGTTGAGAATCGTTTAAAAAAGTATTAATTTTGTCAGCCAGTTTTTGTGCTGATGCTTGCCAGTAGGAGGGTTGAGAAATACGATATTCTATCCCGTCCTTAATAACAGGGCTGACATAATATCGTTTATCTCCACCATCATTAATTACCTTGGCTCCTACGCCCATCCACAAATCTGATTCAGAATATATTTTTATCGAAGACTCGCACCAATCTCGATTAGTCAACTGACAATTGATGTGCTTTGGTGTTCGCTCACAGGAGAAAGTTGTAATCTTGCTTGGTACAGATATTAACTTGACTCCAAATGCAATAAGCAGAACACAACAAAGCAAATATATAAAATTATGGCAATGTAGTGATTTTGGCATATTGAGAGTTTTTATTTCTCTATCAAGCTCATTTTTTATTGTACTTTATAACAAAATAATGAATGTTTTTTAGTTTGTATTACTCGTACTCAGCAAATTATCACTTACGATTTTCACGCCGCCACTTACAGCGTACTAAACGAATTTCATCAAAAGTGTAGCTTTCGCCTAGTTGTTCTTTGATGGGAGTGAGGGAAATGTCACCCAGTACTTCTAAAACTTGCCAAATTTTTTGTTGATGTTCTAAAGGTACTAATTGATTTAAATCAACTGGCTGATTTTTCTCAATTAGTTTTTCTAAATGACTGCTAACTGTTGCCGGACTAAGGTTCCGCTTTTGGGCAATTTGAGCAATGTTTAAACCTTGTTGATGCAATTGCAATGTTTGTAATTCGGTATAAGAAGATGACTTGGCAGAAGATACGGAAGTAACAGATTTATTTTGCAAACCTTTTTCTTGGCGGTAGGCGCGAATTTCTGTAATAAACTTTTCACCATATTGAGCGAGTTTGTGACTACCTACACCAGAAAGTTTGGCAAATTCAGCTAAGTTTTGGGGTTGCACCTGTACCATCAATTTTAAAGTGGAATCGTGGAAGATGACGTAAGGTGGTACAGATTGCTCATCAGCTAATTGTTTACGTAGCGATCGCAACTTCTGTAATAATATTTCTGCAACTTCTGCCTTTTCACTCCCCTGTTCCCAGGTAATCTTTTGAACTGTGGTTACAGCTAGCGAAACTGTACGTTGTTTTCGCATTACTTCCCAACTATGGGCATTTAGTTTTAAAACTGAGTAACCATCGCTAGTTTGTTCTATTAACCCTTGATGTAAAAGCGATCGCCCCAACATTCGCCATTCATCTACAGTTCTATCTTTACCGATACCATAGGTAGAAAGTTTATCGTGTTCGTACTGGATAATTTTGTCTTTTTTTGCCCCCCGCAACACATCAATTATGTGTACCATCCCAAACCTTTCTTTGCAACGCGCCACACAAGATAAAAACTTCATGGCTTCAATTGTCCAATCTTGCATGGGTTTGGGATGACGACAATTGTCACAGTTACCGCAATTCCCAGGAAACCTTTCGCCAAAATAACCCAGTTGAATTGTTCGCCGACAATCAGTGCCTTCAGCGTAATCGATCATCTGCCGCAATTGTTGTTTAGCAATTAACTGTTCTTGAGGATCAGTTTTTTGATCGATACTCCATTCAATTGTTTTAACATCACCAAAACTGAAAAATATTGTACATCGAGATGGTTCTCCATCTCTACCCGCTCTACCCGATTCTTGATAATAACTTTCTATATTTCTAGGCATATCAAAGTGAACTACCAATCGCACATCGGGTTTATTAATTCCCATACCAAAGGCGACTGTTGCCACCATCACCCGAACATCATCTCGAATAAATCGCGTTTGATTACTACTACGTTCCTCATCTGTTAACCCGGCATGATAAGGCAGAACACCAACCTTATCATTTTGCAATTTAAACGTGAGTTCATCAACTTTTTTACGAGTTAAAGAATAAATAATTGTCGAACCTTCAGTTTCTCGAATTAGTTCTAATAATTCAGCATAAGCATATTTCGTTTTCGGACGGACTTCGTAATAAAGATTTTCACGGTTAAAGCTGGCAAGATGAATGCTAGGTTTCTTCAGCCCTAATTGTTGAATGATATCAGCACGGACGCGATCGGTTGCTGTAGCGGTGAGGGCGACGGTAGGAACATCAGGATAGCGTTTCCTGAGAGATTTCAACTGGCGATATTCTGGACGAAAATCGTGTCCCCATTCCGAAACGCAGTGCGCTTCATCAATAGCAAAGCTAGAAATACCAATTTTTTCTTTAACTAAATCGAGAAACGGGAGAAATCTTTCACTGAGGAGACGTTCAGGGGCGACATAGAGTAATTTTACTTTACCGCTGAGGATGGCTTCTTCCCGCGATCGCACCTTGTAAGCATTTAAGCTACTATTGAGAAATGTGGCGTTAATGTTATTATTTCGCAGTGCTTCTACTTGGTCTTGCATCAAAGCAATTAACGGCGACACCACCACCGTTAGTCCATTTTTTAACAACGCTGGTAGCTGAAAACACAGAGATTTCCCCCCACCAGTTGGCATCACAACCATTAAATCTCGATTTTGCAGCGCATCTTCGATAATTTGCCGTTGTCCGGGGCGGAATTGGTCATAACCGAAGTGATATTTTAGCGCTTGTTCGAGATGGGGATACTGAAGCATAGCGATCGCTTTTTCGGGGCTGTCTGCGTGAGTAGTTATCAAAGATATCAGGATTTTAACTCACATCATCGGCACCATTGGGAAGGGCTGGGTTTCTGGAGTGCGTAGGCGCAGCCCGCCGCAGGCATCGTACTAAGTACAATCATCATACATGAGCGTAGGTGCAGCCCGTCGTAGACATCGCCTTTCTTTTGAGACAGTTGCGAGAAAATTAGCCATCGCACTGCTTTAACCAACATAATTTAAAAGCCTTTATCATGGAATCATGCTGAAGTAAAAGTAGGTAGATTGCAAACAAATTGAAAACACTATGGCCAACAATAAACAAATTTACAATTACACAGTTCTTCTAGAAAAAGAATCAGATGGAGGTTATCACGCTTTTTGTCCAATCCTAAAAGGTTGTCATTCTCAAGGAGATTCTTTTGAAGAGGCCATTGAAAATATTACAGAAGCTATTGAATTATATATTGAAAGTTTAAAGGCCGACAATCAGTCAATTCCTAAAGATGATTTAATTGTTAAGCCATTAAGTATCTTGGTATGAGTAATTTTCCCAGTGTCAAAGCTAAAGAATTTATCAAAGTCATCGAAAATTTAGGTTTTTATCTTGACCGTCAAAAGGGAAGTCATGCTATTTACAAGGATAGTCGTGGACAAAGGGTTGTTGTTCCTATTCATTCGGGAAAAGACCTAAAACCAGGGACTCTAATAGGTATGATTCAGGATATTGGTATTGATAAGGAAACTTTTTTTGAGTTATTGGGAGAATAAATTAGATGTAATTTTATTGTTTTGTGTAGGTAGTCAACCCAAGCTACAAGATAAGGGGATCACACGCTCATCAACCTTTATACATGAGCGTAGGCGCAGCTCGTTGTAGACATCGCTTTTTCGGGGCTGTCTGCGTGAGTAGTTATCAAAGATATCAGGATTTTAACTCACATCATCGGCAGCATTGGGAAGACTTGGGTTTCTTTAGGGCAATCGCACTATTCTCCTAACGTTCGGCTCAATGAATGCTTTGACTTTGAACAGTGAGAAAAATAAAATAATTGGGAAAATTTAATCCAAAATCCAAAATTCAGTTAGCATCCACCTAACTGAGAATTTGCAGTTATTCCTTTGCTTTCATGAACTATTTGACTACATTTTAGCTGCGATTCTAAAGCATTAATCTTTTGTAAAAGGGACACTCCCCACACCACAGAAATCGCCAATTTGATTGTCATACCCACAAGTAAAAGTGTAACTATTGTGGCACTTTTCTTTTGTTGAGCCAGTCTTTTTTGGTGTTCTGCAAGTCGTGCTTCAACTTCTTTGGCACGTTCGGCCTCTAATGCTTGCTGCATTTCTCGCCGATCTAATTCTTCACTAGCAGCTAAAAATCGATAATCTAAGTTGCTTAAGCTTTTACCATGTGCCCAGGTTTCGGCATCAATCAGCGCTTGTCCGCGTAATAGGCGAGATTCATCCTTTTGGTTTGAAGCTATCCATGCATTGAAGGTTTCGTAATAGGGACGCAAGTAAGCTAATTTTTTTCCAACCCATTCTAAATTGAAAACTTCTTGATAAATTCGGTTTTTGATTTTCAGAAATCCTTGCTTTTTGATTACCAAACCAGACAGCAATAGTTCAACCTGTTCTCGACTATCGTCAGCTGGTACTTCCACTCCTTGGAGAATTTGTTGATAAATTCCCAGCAATCTGGCGGCAAATTGTTCGTTTCCGAGAATGCGATCGCGAATTGTCCGTAAATGCTCAGGTTCATCTTGTGATTCCCATTTCTCAATGATGTGCGATCGCACCACATTTTCTATCCAAAATTCTTCTGCGCCAGGTGGAATTCTTAGCTTTCTACCTACATCATATTGAGATAAACTGACAATTAACCGACATAGTTTTTGAGTAAGAAATGGTTGCCCTTCTGTCCACGCTAATATTTCTTTCAAAAGTTTTTGGGGATGATTTTCTTTAATATTTAGTCCCAAAGATAGCGGTTGAGATTCTTCAAATGTGAAACCATTTACTTGGATGGCTTTACCAATATTAAACGGGGTAGTATTATTTCGATATCGAATTAAGTCTGAAGGTGTTGCAACACCGAAAATTGCAAATGTAATTCGATGATACTCTGGATCAATTGCTCGTTGGTTATAGCAGAAGCGAATCAAGCTAAAAAAGTCATCAACAGAGAAATCAAGGCTGAGAATGCTATCAATTTCATCAATAAAAATAAATAGTCTTTCGTTAGGAAACTGAGTTAACAGAATTTCCGAAATAAATCGACTAAGTTTCTGAACTAAAGAAATATCATTTTGTTCTTGCCACCAGGTTTTTAAATTGACTTTTCCTAACAGTTTAAAACTCAACCATAGATCACCCACAACTCCCTTATACCACTGCTCTGGAGTTATATTTTCACAACCAATATTAGTCATATCAACGGTGGCACATTTAAAGCCCTCTTGTTGGAAACGATGCTTTGTTTTTACCATAAGTGAGGATTTGCCCATTTGCCTACTGCTCAGAATGTAGCAAAATTCACCCTGCTTCAAGGCTTCGTAAAGTTCTACATCTGCTCTGCGCTCAACATAGCTAGGAGCATCACTGGTGAGCGTACCACCAACTTGATATCGATAATTATTCATTTGATTTAAATATTTAAATTAGTTATGATTTTTAATAAATAAGTTGGTATCAAAACAATTAATTAAGTTAATATGAACAGCGACAACTCTTTTGATTATTTGTGTTTCAAAAGTTTCCCAGAACCATATTACCCTGAGTGTTTTCCCAGTTGTTGGTTAAAATAAAGGCGATACAATTCACACATTGTATGAGCTTGATTACCATTTAGTTGAACCAAACCCATACTTTCTAGCTTGTAGGCAGCGATCGCGTCTAGCTCTACTTTTTCATCTGTTGCAATTACCTTTTCCATAGCTGACATTAATTCTGGTTCTTTTTGGAGTAAGCTCAACAGTTCTCGTAAATGCTGACTATAAATTCCCACTGGTGTAGATGCCGTTTCTAGTAACACCTCTAATGGCATTTCCTCTTGACATAGATGATAAAGTGCAAGGCTCACCAAATAGGGATGTCCTCCTACCATTATTTGTAAGGGTACAAGGCGTTCTGCTCCTTCGGAGTCTGCTGCCCAATATAGCCCGTAAGATAATGCTAAATTTTGTACCTGATTGAGAGTCAATGGTGGCAGCGTAATTGTTATCCCGACATTGAAAGGCGATTGGTTTAGCTTAAGCGGAATATAAATTTCTGTGGTGTAAACTACCACCATTCGCAGTTTTTGCCAGATTTGATCTTGCTTTGCTTGTTCGTGCCAAAATCGCAGCATTGGCAGAAAATCTTGGGCAATATTAGGATGTTCAAAAACTCGATGGACTTCATTCAAAGCTAAAACTACAGGACTTTGATCAATGTATTGCAGCAGATATGCTTCAAAATAGATTTTGCAGCTTACCTTGCTACCCATTTCCGTATCCCAAAAATCATCTAAACAGGGAAGGAGATTTAATTGCCTGCTGACATTGATACAAAACCAACGCAAAAATTTATCAAGGCAAGCAAAAACATCTTGGTCAGCTTCTTGAAAGTCCAAATAGACAATTTGATAACCTTGCTCTTTAGCATAAGCAATCATCCGGTTTAGCAGTGAACTTTTACCCGTCTTTCGAGGCGCTTTGATCCGGATTAAACAACCAGGGTGTAAAATCTCATTACAAACAAGTTCTTCCAAAGGAGGGCGATTGATGTAAAGAGGAGAACCCAGTGGTACAGGACCGCTTGGAAATTCGATATTGCTTCCTGAAAATAAGTTTGGAGAAACCTTTTTTAAACTAGATTCTTCACCGAACTTTTGTTGGCTTTGATTCTCCTGATCGCTTATCTTCTCTTGCAGATATTTCTCCAACGCTAAATGCAGGTTTTTTTTAGTTATTTTTTTTCCAAGTGCAACGGAAAGGTCTTGCCACAACTCAGAGCCAACTTCCTTAATGTAATTGTTGCGGTAGCCTGATACCTCTGCCATTTCATCGTAAGTTTTGCCCAACCACGATTGAGAGAGCACAAACCACTGAATGGAGGCAAGAGGCTTGTCTTGCAAAATTCTTTCTACTGCTTGCAGAATATCTTCCACGAATATTAATATTAAAGGTTAAACACTTAGTAGAGACATTTATTTACTTTGGTCTATTAATAATATACAACCAAATAAACGCTTAAAAAATAAAAACTAATATGTATAAGTACAATTTTGTACACCATAATTAATCTTCAAATAAAAAAATGTTAGTTTGACACTTTCAATTAGCAAAAGTGGATTTGAATAGAGAAAATTAGCTGTTATAAAGAGTTTATTGTTTTTGCCAAGCCTTAGAGAAAAGGGAGTTCATACATCAACTCACCCTCGCAAATTTGCGAAGGTATTGTTGGATTAAATTATTTTCATTAATTATTATATATTATCTACCTAGATAATTTCTTATTTTGCTACAGCAGACTTTGAAACATACATCTTTATATACTATCCTACGCTATGCCCACGCCAAGCAAGCGCTTGTCTCTAGTACTGGAGGAGAAATTGTGCGATGGACTACGCCTTTGGTAAGCGATCGCATTTTCAGCGAAGTTCTAAATACTATTCTTGCTGAACAAATGGTATATATTTTTACCGGCCATAGATAAATCTAGCCTCAATAGGATCAAGAACTTCTCCGAGATGAAGCAGGAAGATTTCAGTTTGAAAGCATTCGTTAGTAAATTATGAACGGTATTACTTCTTCAATGCCAGAGTTAAGCCATCTGCGATCGCTACTAAACTAAGATTAACTCTTTGGTCTTGATGCAGCTTTTGATTAAAGGCACGAATCTTTTTAGTTCTATTATCTTGCACTTGGGGGTTAGCAACCCTGCCTGACCAAAGAACATTATCAATCGCAATTAGTCCTCCTGGACGCACTAATTGCAGCGATCGCTCATAATAAGCATCATAATTGCTCTTATCTGCATCGATGAAAGCAAAATCAAAGGTTTCCACTTCTTTGGTTGTCAGCAGCCGATCCAAAGTCTCCAAAGCTGGTGCAATGTGCAATTGAATTTTATCCGCCACTCCTGCTTGCTGCCAATAGCGCCGAGCGATCGTTGTAAATTCTTCACTCACATCACACGCTACCACCTTACCGTCGCTTGGTAATGCCAATGCCACCACCAGGGAACTATAACCTGTAAATACCCCAATATCCAAAGTTTTCTTAGCTCCCAGCAACTGCACCAATAACGCCAAAAATTGCCCCTGTTCGGGAGCAATCTGCATTTTCCCTATTCGATACTGGGCTGTTTCCTGTCTCAGTTGGGTTAAAATCTCTGGTTCTCGGAGAGAGACTGACAATAAATAGTCATAAAGGTTTTGTTCGAGTCCTAGTGTTTGAGTTGTCATAAAACGTTCATTCCTGTTTTGCCTAAACCCTACACACTAATTCTCTGGTTTAATCTCAATATCGCTGAGTGAAAAAAGATGTTAGACCAGGTTTGATATTTCAACCTGCAATCAACCAGCGCACAGACATTCTATATGTAGAGATATTGCATACCAAACCTTTGTTTGAGTTACTTGCCTAAACACCTCTAGAATAAAAACTATTGTAGGAAGATTTTATTACTAAACTTGCTTTTATTCTGGGAGGTATTGATGAGCCGTCCAATAATTCTTGGTATTGTAGGTGACAGCGCTGCTGGGAAAACAACACTAACGCGAGGAATCGCTCAGGTACTCGGCCCAGAAAATGTTACGCTCATTTGTACAGATGATTATCACCGTTACGATCGCCAACAACGTGCAGAGATTGGCATCACTGCCCTCCACCCAGACTGCAACCACCTAGATATTATGCAGCAACATCTGTCGCTGCTACGCACAGGACAGCCAATTCTGAAGCCAGTTTACAGTCATAAAACCGGCACATTCGAGCCACCGCAGTATATCAAGCCGAATAAATTCGTGATTATTGAGGGATTGCTCGGTTATTCTACTCGTGCTGCCCGTGACTCTTACGATGTTAAAGTTTACCTTGCACCCCCGGAAACAATCCGCACTAAGTGGAAAGTCAAGCGAGACACGCAAAAGCGGGGTTACACTGCCGAACAGGTGCTAGCGGAACTAGAAAAGCGCGAACCAGACTCAGCACAATTCATCCGTCCGCAGCGGCAATGGTCTGATATAGTTATTAGTTTTTACCCACCCACAGAAGAAGTTGATGAAACGAATGGACACCTGAATGTCCGACTGGTACTTCGTCCGACAATTCCTCACCCAGATTTTACCCAGATTATCAACTCTAGCGATGGTAATTCTGACTCAGCGATCCGCTTGGGGCTAGACAGGGATATGAGTAAGCCAGTAGATGTCTTAGAAGTTGATGGTCATGCAACCTTAGACCAGGTGAATAAGCTAGAACATATTATTTGTTCTGATATGCCCCATTTACGAAGTATTTGCGATCGCGAAAGTAATCCAGAACTGGGTAAACTTGCTGGTACAACTGGAGAAACACTGCAAAGTTACCCCCTTGCTCTTACTCAGTTGATCATTACTTACCATATGCTGAAAGCGACGCAAATTCATCAGTAATCAGCGAATATGAAGGGGTTTAACAGGTTTGCGATCGCGTTTAATGTTGGGCTGTTGAATTATGCGATGCCTACGGCGGTAAACTACGCCCTTTGCTGACGCTATCCAAACTTCAGATGCAGAAATGCGCCCTTCAATTGGCTCATACTCATCTTCTAGCAACCAGAGTTGAGCCTCCTCTTAATTTGAACAGGCAAATATGACTTTATAAACTGGTATCGATTTTCTGCATCAATTGTCACATCTGCATAAAATAGCAGGATGCTTGACCCTTCTGGACTGATTTTTGTAACCAGAGGATTACTAACCTAACTGATAGCCCACGCTCCATATACGTAAAATATCACAACAACCATCTTCAAAAGCTTCTTGAAAATTTATCATTTGAAAGCTCGATGGCACCCAAGAAAGCTGCTCATAATCACAAATCTAAATCTTGTGGCAAGTATTTGGGAAGATGGTGTTATCACACGTATCTCTACATAGGAACTAGAGGTAAAATTCCCCAAAATTAAAGATTTTATCAAGTAAAGATAATTTCTAGAGCAAACAAGGGATAACTAAAGATAGTTTGATGTGTGGTGACGATTATCTTAGTTTATGACCTATTGCCTTAGAATTGCCGACCTACCTACAAATGAGCGTCCGCGTGAGCGATTAATGACGCATGGTGCCAAAATTTTAGCCACAGCCGAATTAATCGCAATTCTTCTAGGCACTGGTCAAGGCCCAGGCAAACTATCTGCTGTGGGTTTGGGACAATATATCTTAAGCGAATTAGGCAAACACCAACGTGATCCTTTGGCAGTTTTGCGAGAAGTTAGCCCTGCTGAGTTGATGCAAATTTCCGGTGTTGGCCCAGCAAAGGCGACAAGTATCTTAGCAGCAATTGAATTGGGTAAACGCGCCTTTCAATCTCGTCCGAATGATGGCACATTAATTGATAGCCCACTTGCTGCTGCTGCTACCCTCAGTCAAGATTTGATGTGGCAGATACAAGAACGTTTTGCAGTGGTGCTATTAGATGTTAAGAATCGTTTATTGGGTACGCAAGTCATTACTATTGGCACAGCAACTGAAACCCTAGCCTCTCCCCGTGATATTTTTCGGGAAGTTATTCGTCAAGGTGCAACGCGAGTAATAGTTGCCCACAACCATCCTTCTGGCAACCTTGAACCCAGCCACGAAGATATAGAATTGACGCGTCAGTTATTAACAGGGGCGCTGCTTTTGGGCATTCCGGTACTAGATCATCTGATTTTGGGTAATGGCAATCATCAGAGTTTACGGGAAGTGACAACCTTGTGGGATGAACATCCACAGGGGGATTAAAATAATTCGTAATTCGTAATTGAAGGTGCCTGTCGTTCGCGTAGCGCCCCGCAGGGAAGGACTGAAAAAAAAGCGTCATGTATAGAAGAATGCGAGTGCGTCTCCAAGAGTTAGGGAATTAAACCCAAGAATTAAGGTAATCGTAATTCATTTTTCCAGAATGATTCGCTTGTAGTAAGGGTAAGGGCTTCATCCCTGCTTTTATGCAACTTAAATGCCGATTAACTTACGAATTACAACTTACAAAAAGGCAGGAGTTAGGAGGCAGGGGGCAGGAGGCTAAGTATCAATTAAAGCTTTAGTTCTGGGTCTAAAGCCCAATAAAAATCAATAATTATAGTATGACGGGTCTACCTACAAAGAAGTAACTTGAAGTTGGTTGTTAGGTGGAACTAATTTTTAGATCACAAAGATGCGATAAATCACCGTCTCTACAATAATTAATCTTTCGTAGAGACGGCGATTCACTGCGTCTCTTGCTTTAACCGAACAGTAATGGAAGTCAACCTTCTTTTTGATTCGGCAAAACACCCTCAAGCATAGACTCTAATTCTTTATTTAACCGACCAGACCTGACAAATTCTGCATAAGTATCTGCCTCAATGGCCAACAGTTCTCCTCGGAACTGTTCTGTCGTAAAACTCTGAAGATTAGGATATTCACCTTGTAACTGGTCAATTTCTATCCGTAAATCTACAAGTTCGCCTTTGATTAATGCCTCTTGGTAACGGCGAAATTCTGGATCAATACCTGGACGTTTGTCTGCCTGGAGATGTTCTAGAACGCGTTCTAAGGCAACATGACGGGCAACAAATTCTAAATATTGCTCACGTAAGGGTGCATCACCTAGCAAATTGAGTTTTTCTAGCAAAGGTTTAATAGTTAATCCCTGAACAAGTAGAGTAAATAAAACTACCCCAAACACCGTAGCAATAATTTTTTCTCGCTCTGGCAGTATCGTCGATACACTCAATGCCAGAGCAATGGAAACGGAACCTCGTAACCCACCCCACCAGAGGATAGTTTGTTCTGGTAAAGAAATGTCTGATTTGGTGATGCTAACGCTCAATTTGCTGAGAATGTAAATAGCAACTGCCCGCATCAAAATCATTGCTGCCACTGTCACCATAATGATTTGCAAGTTTTCGCCTAAACTCGCAAAGCGTATTTGGTCGCCAATTAGTAGGAAGACGATAGAGTTAACAAAGAATGCCAAAAATTCCCAAAATTCGGAGACAATAACCCGAGTGCGGGGATTCATGCCGATACGAGAGCCAAAGTTGCCCAAAATTAAACCTGTGGTGACAACTCCAATTACGCCAGAACCGCCTAAGTCTTCAATAATCAGGTAAGTGCCGTAAGCAGAAACCAAGGTTAAAGATTGTTCCACCAAGGGCAAATCAAAGCGCTGGGTGAGGTAGGAAATCCCAAATCCAATGAAAGCTCCTACCCCTACACCAATGCCAACAACTGTAAATAACTGCAATAAAATTGGCTGGAATTCCAATTCCACAGTTCCCAAAGATAAGGCCACCAAAAAACTAAAGGCAACTACAGCCATGCCATCATTGAATAGGCTTTCGCCTTCCATTAAGGTGGTAAGACGACTACCTACGCCGAGTTGGCGGAACAAAGCGGTGACAGAAACAGGGTCAGTGGCAGATAAACTGGCTGCGATGAGTAAGGCTGTAGTGAGAGAAATACCAACGAGTTGATTGAGAGCGATCGCTACCCCTGCGATCGCAATTATCACCCCGAACACTGCATATAGGCAAATTGGTACTAAATCCCGCTTCAAGTCTGACCATTTCAAATTCCAGGCGGCTTCAAATAACAGAGGTGGTAAAAAAATGAACAAAATTAATTCAGGGGAAAGCGTTACTAAACGGACATCAACCAACGCCAACCCTAACCCGACAATCACCAGTAGCAAGGTGTATGGTATATTGCGAAACCAGCTAAATATCTGCGGTAATGTCGCCACGCCTAGAGACACCGAAAGCACTAACAGAAACTGTTTGAGATTGTTTGTAATGACTTCCTCGGCGATCGCTGATTCAAGTACCATAGGGAAATTCCTGGTATAATTTTGCTTTTATCCTCATCTGACTATTTTTAGATGAGACTAGATTAATGTAAGACTTTAAATTAACAAAGAAAGAAGATTTAAAGTTAACCGAGTATTTAGGAGGAAGGTCTTGGGTAATAACATTCGAGACCGCTTTAAAAATTTCCGTCGCCGGGGTTCGCAGCCGGAACAACTCCAACAGCTACAAACAGATTTACTGGCAGAATCAGCCCTAGACTCAGCTTACATAATTTTGATTATTAGCTCCTGTGCGATCGCAACTTTGGGTTTATTATCCAACAGTGCGGCTGTGATTATCGGCGCAATGATTATTGCCCCTCTAATGTTGCCGATTCGTGCCTTAGCTTTTGGGGCTTTGCAAGCAGATTTTACTTTGTTTCGTAAGGGAGTAATTGCTGTAGCAGTGGGCACAGCATTAGCAATAGCGATCGCCTTTACTCTGGGTTTGCTGGTGGGGTTGCCGAGATATGGTAGTGAAGTACTGGCTCGTTCCAGACCAACATTGTTAGATTTGGGGATTGCGGTAGCGGCTGGTGGTATTAGTGGCTACGCGAAAGTTGAAACGAAAATCTCTGGTAGTTTAGCAGGAACTGCGATCGCTGTTGCCCTCATGCCTCCCGTCTGCGTGATTGGCTTAGGCTTGGCACAAGGAAATTGGTCACTTAGTTTTGGGGCAACCCTACTTTATCTCACCAACTTGTTAGGTATTACCCTCTCCTGTATGGTGACATTCTTAGTAGCAGGATACACTTCTATGGCGCGGGCACATAGACCCCTAATTTTGACTATGGCTTTAACAGCTGTCCTGATAATTCCCTTGGGAGTCAGCTTTGCCCGACTTGTACGACAAGCGCAACTAGAAACCAGCTTACGAAGGGCATTATTGAATCGAACTGTCACCTTTGGGCGATTGCAGTTGCTTAACAGTAATACCAATTGGTTGACAAATCCCCCAGAAGTTCGTTTGAGTGTCCGGGCAAGAGAACCTGTCACACCTCGGCAAGTAGAGTTATTAGAAGAATTTATCGAACGAGAGATGGGGCAACCATTCACTCTAATTTTTGAAGTTGGTCAAGTGGAAGAAATTAGAAGTTCTGAACCTAAACGCTAAAGTTGCTAATTTGACATGAATGAGGAGAGAATCTATCAGTCAAGTCAAACTAGCTTTTCAAAACGTAATAGTGGATGTTACTGAATTAGTCAAAGTTTCAATTATTCTCTTGCTCCTTGCTACGGGTGTAGCTCTGCTATCCCGGCGGTTGCGAATCCCTTACGTGACGGGTTTAGTATTGGCAGGTTTACCAATCACTGAATTGTTGTCTCGTCCAATTGGTTTAAATCCAACCTTGGTTTTAAATCTTTTCTTGCCAATTCTCATCTTTGAAGCTGGCATTAATACAGATGTCAGCCGTCTACGCAGTACCTTTAAACCAATTGCCCTGCTAGCTGGGCCAGGAGCTTTGCTTTCCAGTGCGATTATTGCCGTTCTGTTGAAATTTGGGCTGGGACTGAGTTGGATACCTGCGTTATTTGTCGGAGTAATTCTAGCAAACACTGATACAGTTTCCATGATTGCCGTCTTCAAGGAAATACCAGTACCTTCACGGCTTTCCACCATTGTTGAAGGAGAAACTTTATTTAATGATGCAGCGGCTCTAGTTTCATTCAACCTAATTTTACAAGTGTATTCCACAGGTTCACTCACCTTCGTAGAGGGAATTCAACAACTGCTATTTATCTCTCTAGGAGGCTGCCTGGTAGGGTTAATTTTGGGCTATTTAAGCATACCTGTATTCTCCCGTTTAGATGATCCTCTTAGCAGCTTGTTATTGACAGTTGCAGTTGCATTAGGAACTTTTCAGGTTGGGCAATTTCTCGGTGTATCGGGTGCTGTGGCTGTAGTTGTCGCGGGATTGATTTTCGGGAATTTAGGGCTTTCTCGGAATACTTCTGCTTCTAGCCGCATCACCTTGTTAAGTTTCTGGGAATATGCCAGTTTTACTGTCAACACCTTTATTTTTCTGCTAATTGGTGTAGAAATAAACCTGGTAACGCTCTGGAGAACTTTACCTGCAATTCTATTTGCAGTTTTGGCTTATCAAATCGGACGAATTCTTACGGTCTATCCATTGCTAGCAGGGATTCGTTTGATTGACCGCCCAATCCCGTTGCGCTGGCAACATTTACTCTTTTTAGGTAACATCAAAGGTTCACTCTCAATGGCTCTGGCGTTGAGTTTACCTGTAACACTACCAGGGCGAGATATCCTCATTGCTTTAGTTTTTGGTAGTGTGCTGGTATCGTTAGTTGGACAGGGTTTAAGTTTGCCTTGGGTGGTAAAACGCTTACAATTATCTAATTTTTCAGAAACTCAACAACAAGTTGAAGAATTACAAGCCCAGTTGATGACGGGTAAGGCGGCACAAGATGAATTAGATAGTCTGTTGAAATCAGGTGTATTACCAAAAGCAGTTTATGAAGAGATGCGTTCAGCTTATCAGGTACGAATTGCTGGTGCAGAAAAGACACTGCGAGAACTTTATAATCGTCGTCCTGATGATGTAGAGGGCAAAACTGGCAACAGTGCTAAACTTGATGCCATTCGTCGGCGTTTACTACTGGCAGAAAAAGGAGCGCTCAATGAGGCAATGCGGAAGCGAATTCTCTCAGAAGAAATCGTGCGCGGGCGGATACAAACTCTTGATGAACAATTGTTGAAGTTAGAAGATGATTAAGAATATGGGGAATTGGGAATTGGGCATTGGGCATGGAGAATAGTCTGAGCTTTGTAGATGAACCTTTGAGCTTTGTGGATGAATCTTTGAGCTTTGTGAGTGAACCTTTGAGCTTTGTGAGTGAACCTTTGAGCTTTGTGGATGAACCTCTGAGCTTTGTGGATGAACCTCTGAGCTTTGTGGATGAACCTTTGAGCTTTGTGGATGAACCTTTGAGCTTTGTGGATGAACCTCTGAGCTTTGTGGATGAACCTTTGAGTTTTGGCTGATTGATTGGGAACTGCTGTCTCCACTTAGACATTTAGTCAGAGGCTCAATGAATGCATTCCCATTGGGAGTATGGGAACGAGGAAATAAAAAATTAGCTTTTTAAGATTTTTATTTTAAAGGCGATCGCTTATAGTTATTTTGATTTTTAATCACTCTACCAGGACTGATAAAAGAAATTCCTTGCTGAAAGTCAGTACCAATCATGACTGCTTCCACTATAGGTTCGGATATTTCTGTTTGAGCTACCCACTCGACAATAAAGTTTGCGCCTAAACCTCCACTGGTATCATTTCTATTTATAAAAAAATCTGTCGAGGCTAGCGCATCAAGTTGAATCGGACGCTCCAAATACTGTTTAATTAATTTCCCTTCTGAGTTGTAGTAGCGCACAGAAGTAATAACCATCGAATTGGTCAAGTCTGTATTCCGAATACTGAGTGTAACCGCTAACTCGAAAATCTCCTGCTTATTGTGATGATAGATATGAGAATAGACAGGAACATAAACAGTTTGACCGTTTACTATCTTAAAATTCTTATCTAGCGTGACTATTTTTTGAACTGGGGTTGCTTGAATGGCATCGGGTTGTGACTTGGGTGAAATATTTTTTGATTCACAAGATGCAAGAAAAATAACAGCGATCGCTAAAATATATGGATACGGTTTCATCAAAACTATTTACACCCATTTTTTATACCTGTGTAGCTAATCCCACCTAATAAAGAGTTTCGGTAGCCATTGCGCTCAACATCTTTGTTCAATAAAATCAATGACTTGATGCAAAGATCCTGGTTTAGTCACAATCAATACTGTTGAATGAGGTTCCAGTATTGTACTGCCGTTAGGAATCATCAAATCTTCATGGGGATGGGATTGATAGCCAATAATTAGCGAACCAGTAGGAAATCGGGCATCCTGAGCGATTTCGGCAACGCTACGCCCAGCAACATAGCAATTGTTTGGGATGGCAAGTTTCAGAACCTCAATCTGTCCTTGCTCAAAATGCATCATTGATTCCACTTGCGGATACTCAATGGCATTCACCATTGTTGAAACTGATAGTTCAACAGTACTGATGATATGATTAGCTCCAGCTATCCGTAGTGGTTCACCAAAATCGGGGTGGCGCATCCGACTTAAAATATGGGTGACACCGTAGTGTTTAGCAAGAGTTACCATTGCCAAGTTTAAGGCATCACTTCTGAGGACAGCTGCCAAGGAATCGGCTTTGCGAATCCCAGCTTCTAACAATACTTCTGTACTTACAGCACTGCCTTCAAAAGCCATTGCTCCTACTTGTTCACGAGCGTAGCGGCAAGCGATAGGATCAATGTCAATTACGGCAACAGTATGTCCCAGTTCTACCAGTTTTTGCGCCAAACTTAAGCCTACTAAGCCGGCTCCACCAATTAATACGTACATGGCTGTTCTTGATGCTCTTTTCCAATTCCTATTCCACTTTACAGTTAGCAAAGGAATGTAGCTTGACGAAAGATATTTTCAACTTCTGGGAATGTTATAAACACGCCATTCCTGAATACCCCAACGCCTAAGAATAGGTTCGGCTTGACGGATATCGTATTCTGTGCTTCTACGCAAAGCTTTCGCTGGCGACAGATTTATCTAGAGTATTACAAACAAATATGAAGAGAAAGTGATAGCACTTGTAAGCAGTTAGGTTTATTCGTAGTGATTGAATTGGTATTTTTCGAGCAACTCTTTAACTTGAGCGGTCACCAAAGGATGTGGATCTTTTTGTAACTGAGGGAGAATTTGCAAAAGAACGCGACGTGAAACCATATTTAAGTATGCGATCGCAGCTTCTCTTACAAAGCCTGTTGGATGACGCAAACTTACTAAAATCTCGGAGCTTGTCAACCGGATGCGAGTCACTTGAGCAAAATGGAAGCAGCAAGCTAGACACCAGTCAGAAAGGAAGTTACCCAACGTCAACAATCTGTGGAGGCGATCGCTAACTATCATATTTTCATATTCTACGATCTTGGCTTCTACCAAATGTTGCAATTTTTCTGGCTGCGGTCGGTTATCTAAAATATTCAGCAATAAAGACTTTGAAGACAAAGTTACGGTATGCTCTAGGATTTCTAACCCCCGTGCTAAGTTTACCACCGAGAGCGATCGCAGATTAAATGCTGCTGCCTGAATCTTTTCTGGTGAGTAAAGCAGTCTCAATAGCAGTAGCAGCCGCTCTTTGACATCCAATTCCAATTCTAAAAGGGCACGTTGCAATAACTCAGAGACAATCGAAATCCTTTCACTTGATTGATGATTTTCTTTTTTTTCTAGTGTTTGGAAGTCAATGTATGCGGCATAAATCTCGCCTAAAAATTTTAATTCCTGTTCTATTAAATTTTCTACCCGACTTTTATAAAATCGATCCACTAAACCTGTAATTCCTGGTTGTTTATGTATTTTTAGTAAACTACGAAGAATATGATCTCTCGTAGTCCCCCAAGATGTTTCTAGGTTTTCCCATAAAGTCTCTAATGCCTCTTGCGTACCAATTTGAGCAATGGTACGCCAAGCATACATCCGCACTACTTCTGGTTTATAAATATTAGTAGCCAACCGCAACAGCATTTCTATAGCTTCATTTTCGAGTCGCATTAGGGCTGACATAGCTGTAGTGCGGGTTGATTTGTAGTAAAGTGCTGCTATCAGTGCCGAGTAATACTCTTCTAAATGAGTTGCTGCGATCATTTCTAATACGGCACAGCGCACCCGTAACGACTCATCTTGTAACAAATTCGGGATGTGAATCCGCAATGCCTGCAAATAAACTGCTTCTCTGAGCGCTCTGACTCCATTCATCCGTTCCCGTTCTTGCTTATGAGTCAGCATCCGGCGCATAGTTTTAGTAGCTTCTACCTTTTGCATGGGTGTTCCCTGGCGTAAGACTAAAGCGGCGGCGGTGGCACGGATGAGTGAGTTTTGGCGGGGATTCAGGTATTCTTCTAGGATGCTTAAATTAGGATTTGGTTCAGCCAGCCAAACATAGCGCAGTGCTAGGGCGAAAACTTCGGGGTTAGTTTCTTGGGGTTCTTTCAACAAAGGACGGATCGCGTCTAGGTAAGCGGGATTTGCACCTGCTATAAGCATTACTTCCAAACTTTGGCGCTGCAAATCTGGGCTTAACTTGATTAGTAGAGGTGCTAAAACTTCCGCAGCTCCAAGGGAATCAATTTGGGCTAAAAGTTCAATACAAGAACGTTTATCAGCCTCGCTGCCTTTTTCTGCTAAAGCTTTGACTACACCTTGCTTGAAGAATCGTAAGCCTACATTGGCAGCACTCAAGTGACCCCGTGCCACACTTAAGACTAATAGTTCAACGTAGCGCGATCGCAATTCCCAAACTACTGTTAAACAGGTGCCAGTTATCAGCATTGTTTCTGCTACTAACACCCACTTTTGCATTGGTGTAGGTACAAAGTGCCCACAAAACATTAGAGTTGCAAAAATGAGCGCTCCTGTCAAACCTGTAGCGATCGCTTCGGCAGTTCCACCAGATAAAGTCTGCATCCGGCTGCGAATTGCCTCTGGAATCGGTTGGTACAGAATGGGGCCGCTACTCATGACAAAGGTGTAGCGCAGAAGTTCATCGCAAAATTTGACAATTATTAGACCCCAGAAAAAGCTTTGCGATTGTATGGCTGGAATTAAATGCAAAAATATCAGCACACCTGGTAATGAAAAGCCGACGGTGATTGGTAAAAGTGTGGCTGTGAAAAATACCCCCATCCGTTCGATGAGCCGGCTGGAAATAAACCACTGCAATAACAACTCACACAGTCCCAACGTTCCACCAAAAAGACCTAAGAAACTAGCGAGTTCTCGGTCGCTCAAATTGGATTTGAGTTCGCGCAGATATTGAAAATCTATTAACAATCCAATGACTTGCAACAAACCTACAAAGGCAAATAATTGCCAGACATAGCGCTTTAGTGGACTTTTAATGAAACGCTCTCGTGAAGCTTGTTCTTCAGGAATTAGTCTTTGTGGAGTTTCAGGAAACGCTGCTCGATAGTGATGAGTTAAATAGAGGAGAATTCCTGATCCTAATAAAATCACTACACAGGCAATGAGGATGATCTTATTCAGGGTGGCGTATTGCACTAGCCAAGGTAAACTAAAGCCACTGATTACATCTGCCACCAAAAGACCACTACTCACCAGTGGGTAAGTGCGCTTAATCTCTCGAATGTTAAAGAGTTGATTGGCGACGATAGAGATATTCAGGTCATTAACCACATAAAGTGCATCTACCCATAGCCGCAGCAGAAATACCGAAATAACTGCCAAGTAGGAAAATTGCGATCCCCAACGTAATACAACTAATAAAACTAATGGCATCAACATGCAAGGTGCGATCGCTACAATCACCCGGCGTAAAGGAAAAATCTTTTGCAGCCAAGAGTATAAAAAAACCAGCCCTGCACTCATTGCGGCGCTGGCAATATACATCCAAGGCAGTAGGTTAGTCCCATATTGATCCAGAAACAGCGCCACCGTACTATCCTCTGCCCACCGCAATCCTACAGATACAGTTGTATAAAAAACAAACATTATCTGAGTTCGCTCGCTCTCCTCTGGCCGGAGATTCACCCACTGTAGTAGTCGTGGTAAAGCAATTTTATTTGCAGCCAACCAGTGATTTTTCAGTTCCATGCAGTTTTAGTTTCTGGTAGTATCACCGTTTAATGGGGATGAGGGATGAGTGGGCAGGGGAAGAAAATACTTGCTTGTGTTCCTTGTCCCTTATCTCCTGGAAATAGCAAAAGTCCTGAGCAACTGAGTATTATGTTTCCCACTCAGCCTCCAAGACTATCGATTTTGGATAAATTTAAATAACTTCAGGGCTTTGAGCGCATATTGCATTGAAACGAAACATCAAAAAATCCCCTGGCTAAAAGCCAGGGGATTTTCAAACTTGGTCTATTAATACAGTTAGAGGATTATTTTTTGGGCGAGATAAGCATCATCATATTTCGCCCTTCTTTTTTAGGCGCTTGTTGAAGCTCACCAAATGGCTCCAAATCCGTTGCCATTCGCTTAAGCAAATCTTCTGCTAGGTCGCTGTGTTGAATTTCTCGACCCCGGAACATTACAGTCGCTTTGACTTTATCACCATCTTTCAAAAAGCGCTCTGCTTGCTTAACACGCACGTTGTAGTCGTGTTCTTCTATTTTGTAGCGCATCTTAACTTCTTTGACATCAGCCGTGTGCTGTTTTTTCCGGGCTTCCCGCGCCTTTTTCTCCTGCTCAAACTTGTATTTCCCGTAGTCCATAATCCGACAAACTGGCGGGTCAGCTTTGTCACTAATTAGCACCAAATCTAACTCTTTTTCTTCTGCTAGTTGTAGTGCTTCCTGTGGGAGCATAATTCCCAGTTGGGCACCATCAGTATCAATTACCCGAATTTTCGGGAAGCGAATTCGTTCGTTAATTTGGGGCAGATCGCGAGTTCTTTTCTTCTCAATCACAGGCATTATGATTTGTAGGAGCTCTTAATGAAGAATTTGGTGTGGTCTTGATTGGTATGCCTCAGAGGCAAAAATACGGAAATAACTCAGGACTGAAAACATAGTCTACAGTTCTAGAGTAACTAATCCATAAAATAGTTGCGTCCTTGTATTTGTCATTCTACTAAGTCTGAGAGAATTTCTTTGCAATAGTTAATCTAAATTACACAACCTAGACTCATATTAAATATTATTACAATTATTTAGCAATACTTTTTGCGATAGCGTAACCGCCCACCGTAGGCGATCGCACTGAGCAACACCATATCTCCAGAATACCAAAATCACAGATGCAGTACATCTAGCAAAACTAATGTAACATAATATCCTACATTTAGTAATCTTATTACTAAATGTAGTCAAAAGGGCGGTTAAAAACCACGTCTATACAGACAAAACCCACCTAAGTGGTTTAAACCAAGTTATACAGCACTTGCAACTTTACTTGCTCTGAAACCCTTACTTAGACTATGCTCAGTACAAGTGATTGCAAAGTAATTTCTGACTCTTTCTCCTTTGCCCCCTGCCCTGTCTGTTTGGTCATCGTAACAATGACTGATTGGGCGTTAACTGGCTCTCAAAACGGCTGTAAACAACTTGTGTTGGATACCAAGGAGAAAACCAGTACAAATCTTGATAAACTTTACAAGAACTACTGGTGTCTTCTAACTCAAAGTGAACCAGAGCTAAATTATTCAATCCAATTACTTCTCGCCCGTCCTGAAAACAACGAAATTTCCAAAACATCAGGGGTTGTAGCCATTTCCATTTGGCATTTTCGGCTCGTTTCCAGGGAGCTATCAGCGATGACATATCTGCTTTAAAGCGAAAAGTTTGAACACTGTTTCGAGGTATCCACTCCAGCACACAATGCCAGTCAGAGTTAGCCAACATCTGGCGATTATGGTGTAATTGTTTTTCTGAAATTTCTACCATATTGGGTGGATTGATGCACCCTATCCAATGACGCACTTTTTCTGGTAGCAGCCAATCTTTTAATCGTGTATGAATCAGCCGCGTCAAAACCTCTTCATTTTTCAATGCACTAGCGGTTAACTGCACTAAAACAGACTGTAACTTGGAATGAGTGTGTGCATAAGATAAGTGAGCAACAGAACTGTAGTGGATATCCCCGGATAAAATAACAACTTGTTGACGTTCCTCAAACAAGGTGGTTAAGAATGTTGCTAATGCTTCAGTATTAATGTTCCAGGCATCTCCAACATCTGTTGAAAAAACCTTCTCCTGTTGTAAGTGCCAATGATGAATCCAATCAATCACTTGTAATCCAAATACATTTGTGGGCGCAATCACAAATGTAGTTTGAATCTGAGTTTCTTCAACTACTTGTTGTAAAGGTAAAAGTAGTTGTTGCTCAAAGGCTTTTGGACACAGCAGCATCGGTGGCGCAATTGGTTTTTGATCGGCTGGATAACCCCGCCAAGTCCGTGTATCCAGCACAATTACTTCATGGCAATCGCTGCTGACTATATAGTTCCAAGTAAGTGCTTCAGGATGTCGATCCAGAATGAACACTGCACCGTCTCGGACTAAAATAGGTAAACCTGTGTGAGGATCGTTGGCTGGCATACCTATATAACGAGCGATCGCCTCCTCAGCTTTTGCATCCTTCCCTTGGGAAGCTGACCAAGCTTGTGCAGCTACCAAGAGCTTTTCACCGGATTGACCTTTTGCAAATTGCCCTGGTGTATTGCCCCACCCTTGAAATACTGTGTAGGCTAACAATGCATTTTGGACTATTCTTCGCCCCAAAGGATGCCCGAGTACTCGCAAACACCAAGCTTGGTTTAGGTTCCAGTCATCAGTAACATCATGGTCATCAAAAATGGTGTACATGGGAATATTGGCAAGGGCGCGGCGCACTTTCCAAAGGGTATAAATGAATTGGCGCAAATGCCGCACTTCTCGATTCCACTTCTTGATAGCTTTGCGATCGCGCATTACTTGGTGTCCTTTGGGAAATGCGGCCGGCCAGCACACTGGCGACCAAGCTAGTAAATAAGTAGCGTAATACTCGCCGAGGCTGAAAAGATGACTGTTAACTTTCTCAGGTTTATTATGTAATCCTGCGGTCAACCTAGCTTGATTTGTCGCAACATCAGCCCGTTCTCCAGGTGGTAGCTGCTGGGGAGTGCAACACATTCCATTTACAGGAAGTTGTTCTTCCCAACCCAAGAGGGTATCGCCAAGAGTGCTGGCAACCCACAGGGATGGTTCTGCTACATCGTCGCCGTAAATTTGATCTCCGGTCAGGAATAGCTGGTGAGGGCGATGTTGGGGTTGATTCGCTGAAGCCTCAATCAAACCGTCAAGAATCGGCAATGCATCAAACCCATGACCATGAGGTTTGCGACAGGAAGCATGGAAAATTTGCAAATCTTGAAGACGGTTTGGCGGCAGAACAAAGGTTGGTTTTTGATGATCAAAGTAGCTGATGCTGACTGTAGGAGAGGAGTTTGAGCATAATGCTTGTTGCATTCGCAGGGTTTGGTCAGCAACAGTAAACTGGAGGTCGTATGCATAGATATGACCTCCAGTTAGGCGATGTCCATCCGTAGACCGAGCTGTAATGGCAGCTACATGAAGATACTTACCCAAAGCAAAGGTAGAGTATTCCCCCTCCAATAAGCAATTTCCTACTACTTCGCCATCATTTGTTGTGTCATAAACCTTGAGTTCTATCTGACAAGACTGTTTCAGAGCCACCCATACCGTCACTGAGTCGGATTCTGTATGTTTTAGAATTGGCCCCGCCAAAATTAGTGGCAGTTCTTGTAAAAACTCGTCCCCAGCTTGATACTTCATTGCAAAGAGTTGACAAAGTGGTGGTGTTTTGGATGATCTTGCTTTATTTATAATCCAATCACCAAATGGGGACGAGTGTTTCGCCGGCTACGCCTACATCAAACTGTAAAATATGCTCATAAAGTGTAAAACCAGCTACCTTGAAAACCGACAGTATCTTTTATCGTATCTTTCAAAGCTTACCTAGCACCTTTTTTGAACTTATTAACCAACCGCCATCACTGACCAGTGCTTATCAATTTTCTTCAGTAGAAGTCAAACAACTGGCATTTAGAATTGATGGTGTATTTTTACCCAATACTCCAGAACTACCCATTTATTTTGCTGAGGTGCAATTTCAACCCGATAAAAAAATTTATTCACGTTTATTTGCCGAAATCTTTAACTACCTTGACAAAACTGAATTAACCAACAACTGGCAGGGTGTTGTCATCTTCCCCAATCGTAGCGTTGAAACTGGAGATACAGAAAGATATACAGAATTACTTAATTCACAACGAGTGACTCGCGTTTACCTGAATGAGTTAAGCTCAATTCCCACATCATCAATTGGGATTGAGACAGTCAAACTAATTATCGAACCAGAATTAACTGCAACAACGAAAGCCATAGAGATTGTAAACAGCGCCCGAAAAGAAATTCTCAATGCCACCCAACAAAGGGAAATTATACAATTGATAGAAACGATATTAATCTACAAATTGCCGCGCTTGAGCCGGGAGGAGATGGGAAAAATGTTCGGATTAAGTGAGTTAAAGCAAACTAAATTTTACCAAGAAGTTTTTGCAGAGGGTAAAGAACAGGGTAAAGAAGAAGGCAAACAAGAAGGCAAGTTAGAAACAATACCTCAGCTATGGGCGTTAGGATTGAGTATTGAACAGATAGCCCAAGCGTTAGGTTTGGACGAACAAGTTGTTAGGCAAGCTGTACAACCAAAATCATAAAATGATGAAGACTACCCAAAATGATTTGCTGGTTTTGGCAATTTCCCTATAGAAGGCTGTGCTGTGGGACAGGCGAGACACCAATCCCACAAAAGTCATTAATTAAATTATTTTAATTAATTCCCAGCGATACCTTCTTGACGCGCTGCTTGTTGCACAGCAGCAGCAACAGCGCTAGCGACTCGCTCATCAAAAACTGAAGGGACAATATGTTCCCGATTTAAATCTGAAGGCTTGACTAGGGAGGCGATCGCATTTGCGGCTTCTAGGTACATTGTGGTGGTAATTGTCTTTGCCCGACAATCTAAAGCACCACGGAATACTCCAGGAAAAGCTAGGACGTTATTAATTTGATTCGGGTAATCACTGCGACCGGTAGCAATCACAGCTACGTCTTTACTGATTAATTCTGGCTGAATCTCTGGAATCGGATTTGCCATTGCAAACACAATTGGATCTTTCGCCATCGAATGCACCATTTCTGGTGTCAAAACTCCCGGTGCGCTGACTCCAATAAAGACATCTGCTCCTTGCATTGCACCTGCTAATGTACCCTGAGCTTTCACAGCAAATTCGAGTTTTTCTTCTGTTAAATCGGTGCGACTAGTAGAAATAATCCCTTTAGAGTCGCATATCCAGATTTTTTCTGCCCCAGCTTTCCTCAGTAACCGAGCGATCGCTACTCCAGCCGCCCCAGCACCATTAATCACGATGCGGATTTCCGCCATTGACTTATGTACTAGTTTTAAGGAATTGAACAATGCTGCCAAGGTGACAATTGCTGTACCGTGCTGGTCATCGTGAAAAACGGGGATATCTAACTCTTGGCGTAATCTCTTTTCAATTTCAAAGCAGCGAGGTGCAGCAATATCCTCTAAATTCACACCCCCAAAAACTGGCGCGATATTCTTGACTGTCTGGATAATTTCTTCTGTATTTTGGGTGGCCAGACAAATGGGAAAAGCATCTAGCCCCGCAAATTCCTTGAACAGCATTGCTTTGCCTTCCATGACTGGGAGAGCAGCAGCTGGGCCGAGATTTCCCAATCCCAATACGGCACTACCATCGGTAACAATGGCAACAGTGTTTTGTTTGATAGTTAACTTGTAAACTTCTTCTGGGTCTTGAGCGATCGCTGTACAAATTCGACCAACTCCAGGTGTGTAAGCCATTGCTAAATCAGACACACTTCTTAAGGGAATTCTGCTAGCAATGCTGATTTTGCCACCACGATGCAAATTAAAAGTGCGATCGTAGACACTGAGTAACTTAATGTCTGGCAATGCTTTCACTGCTTGCACAATGGTTTCAGCGTGTTCCGTACTAGCAGCATCAACGGTAATATCGCGGGTGGACTCTTTGCGAGTTTCCTCGATTAAATCAATTTGACCAAGATTACCACCAGTAGTTGCGATCGCCTGGGTTACCGATGCTAACATCCCTACACGATTGGGAATCTGCAAGCGTAGTGTCAAACTAAAACTAGAATTAGGAGTTAGGTCTGTCATGTTGATTTTGGATTTTAAGTTTTAGATTTTATATTGAATTGAGACAAAAACTAAAATCTCAGATTTGTAGTCAGTAGAAATACAATATACCTCTTGCAAAAGTCCCTAACACCCCAATCCAACACCTCTCGAAAAGCAAAGAGGGAAGACAAAGCGTAGCTTTGGCGGGGTGGGGTTCTTGTTTACTGCTCACAGTTTTAATAAGTATTTTTATACCAATGCATTTACTAATATAAATCAGTAACAATTTAGTAATTGTACCCAAATACACCAGATATTTTTTTAAAACTTTATTTGTGTAAATATTTGTATTAAGTATAAATTCATGAAAAAAGCGCCCTCTAGATAGAGAGCGCGGTGAATTTTAACTTACAATTAACTGTGAATTACAGGTGCGTAGGCGTAGCCCGTTGTAGACATCGTTGCCACAGGTACTGCCTCACCAACAGCTAAATCCAGGGGGAAGTTGTGAGCATTGCGCTCGTGCATCACTTCTATACCTAAATTGGCGCGGTTTAGTACATCTGCCCATGTATTAATTACATGACCTTTAGAGTCAAGAATTGATTGGTTAAAGTTGAACCCGTTAAGGTTGAACGCCATCGTACTGATGCCCAATGCCGTCAACCAGATACCAACTACAGGCCAGGCTGCCAAGAAAAAGTGCAAGGAACGCGAGTTATTAAAGCTGGCATATTGCCAGATTAACCGCCCAAAGTAACCGTGAGCCGCTACGATGCTATAGGTTTCTTGTTCTTGACCAAACTTGTATCCGTAGTTTTGAGATTCACTTTCAGTAGTCTCCCTAACTAGAGAGGAAGTCACCAAGGATCCGTGCATCGCACAGAAAAACGCACCACCGAACACCGCCGCTACGCCCAGTTGATGGAATGGGTGCATGAGGATGTTATGCTCGGCTTGGAACACAAACATAAAGTTAAATGTGCCGCTAATTCCCAGAGGCATCCCGTCAGAAAAGCTACCTTGACCAATTGGGTAAATTAAAAAGACAGAAGTCGCAGCAGCTACAGGAGCAGAGTAAGCAACGCAAATCCAAGGACGCATCCCCAAACGATAGCTTAACTCCCATTGCCGACCGAGCCAGCAGAAAATACCAATCAAAAAGTGCAAGACAATGAGTTGATAAGGCCCGCCGTTGTAGAGCCATTCATCCATCGAAGCAGCTTCCCAAATGGGGTAGAAGTGCAAACCAATGGCGTTGGATGTGGGTACAACAGCACCAGTGATGATGTTATTGCCGTATAATAAGGAACCAGAAACTGGCTCCCGAATGCCGTCAATATCAACGGGTGGTGCAGCAATAAAGGCAATAATGAAACAGATGGTAGCGGTTAATAGGGTAGGAATCATTAAAACCCCGAACCAACCGATATAAAGCCGATTGTCGGTGCTAGTAATCCATTGACAGAAACGATCCCACAGGTTGCCGCTTTCGCTTCTTCCGAGAGTTGTGGTCATAACTGTGTTGTTTATAAATCGTTGACAACAAAGGTTCCCAATTTTTCAGAATTGAGAATTAAGCTGTTTTCAAAGACTTTTGCCAAATACCTTCTCCCAATAGCCGGGATTCTCTGCAATTACCTCACACCAAAAATGCTGTTAACTAACTTTCCCAGGGAGACTGTGTGAAAAAAGGGAAAACTTTCTCGGCTCTTGATATCACGTTTTACATTAATAATTTGTATTTTTCAAGACATTATTTTTAAGTTTTGCTAAGTTATCAGTACACCCTCTGGTTAAGCGTAACCTCGCCCGTAAGTTCCGCAAACAGCATAAGTAAACAAGCAATTGTTAGTAGTGTTGGGAGGGGGGCAAAGCCCCGTACCTGTGATTGTCGGGAATGGTTACAAGAATTTATCCAAGCGGTTGATTCTCATCACATTGACGTGAATAGTGGAATTCAAACTCATCATTTTCCCGTTCCCTACCTCCTCTATACACAACTGGACAAAACTTAGTGTTAGCACTCATACAATCCATGTGTGGCGTTTTAGCACACACCACGAGTAGTCCACCCAAAACAAATAACAACCCACAAATTGCCAGCGTATTAATCCAAGAAATTTCTAGCGCTCCGTGAACTACTACCTCTCGCAGTAGAGACACAATTGTTACCTCAACTGCCACTCCTACAGAGATACTATGTTCTTGCAAATAGACCATTAATAGTCGGAATAACTCGACTAAAATCAACACAAATAGTATTTTTGCAGTCACATATTTATAATCTAGTGGCTGCGTGAGAGCGATAAATAACCCCCACAATTGGATCAGCATAACGGCAAACAAACCAAAACACAAAACAATCACAATTAAGTCTTGAAAGGCTTCCATATTGCGGACAATGGAGTGCCGATCAAGCCAGCGATCGCTAAATAAAAATCGACTTTTCTGGCGCTTTTGCATATACATTTTTCCAATCGGGACAACTTCAGACAACACCAGCGAGTCAACCCAATAGTTTTATGTTATGCAATATTAAGTTTTTGCGCCTCAGCGAGGTTTGTAATTTAAATTTTGTGCTTGTTGCAACAATTGCTCGGCATTTTTCGCCCACTGGGGATTACCCTGAGCATTATATAAATCTCTAGCAAATTGCAATACTTGTACTGCATCTCCATATTGCTGTAACTGCATAAAAACTAACCCTGCACCATAATAAGCATTGGGATAGTTAGAGTTAGCTTCGGCTGATTTTCTAAAACCCTCTAAAGCCTCTTGTAATTTGCGTTGCTGAAACCAAATTGAACCGAGATTGTAGTAAGCTTCTGGATATTTCGGATTAATTTTTACTGCCTGATTAAAGGCATCTCTTGCTTGATCGAGTTTACCTTGTTGGAGATAACACATCCCCATGTGGTAAGGAGGCTCTGGTGCATTTTTGCTATATTCTATGGCTTTTCTAAAAGATGCGATCGCTCGCTCACAATTTCGTTGCTGTCCTTGTACTAATCCCAAATTATAGTGGGCAAATCCTAGTTTAGGATCAAGTTCTAACGAGCGTTGCAAGTAATCGTTAGCTAACTGTAAATTATTGCCTTCTAATAACGCCCCACCTAAATTAGCAAAAGCTGGAGCAAATTTAGGATCGGCTTGCGTTGCCCGATAAAATGCATCCGCAGAGGGTTGTAATTGTCCAGTTTGTCGCAATGCTAACCCTAAATTATACTGTGCTGGTGCTAATGTCGGATCTAATTGGGTTGCTTGTTTAAAAGCTGCGATCGCATCTTGCACCTTTCCCGCCTGAATTGCTTGTAAGCCTTGGTTTAACCAGTCTATAGCAGTTTTACCATTAGATTGTGCCAGCTTTGAAGGGACAGGAGCAGATAGAGAAACAGAGGGAAAGGAAATGCTAACAAGCAGCATCAAACTTACTAACCCGGCTATGCGATATTTAAAGAATGATTTTCCCATTATTTTCTGACTTGCAACACTTTCGGTTAAATTTACTTTATAAAAACTTTTTTACAAAAATTTTTATTTTGCCATAAAAGCCCCTTTTTGTTAAGTTTTATTAAGCCAAATCTTACGACAGGCTACAATTTTTTTAAATTTAGATTAAAAGGAGCATAATAACAAATTAAAGAAGGGGTAATTTTGACTCCAGAGAAGCATTTTTTATCCCTGATATATACAGAATCGTGCGGTTAGGAAAGACTTACCGCAAGGGAGGTTTTATGAACGAAAAAGTAAAATCGGGTTCGCGGAATGTTGCAATTGTCGGGCCTTATTTGAGTGGAAAAACCACTTTACTAGAAAGCTTGTTATTTGTCACAGGGGCAATTTCTCGCAAAGGGAGTGTTAAGGACAGCAATACAGTGGGGGATAGTGCTGCCGAGTCGCGCGATCGCCACATGAGTGTAGAAGTCAGTGCCGCTAGCACTGAGTATAACGGCATTCGCTTTACTTTTATTGACTGTCCAGGAAGTGTAGAATTTGCCCAAGAAACGTACAATGCTTTAATGGGAGTGGATGCGGCAATTGTAGTTTGCGAACCCATACGCGATCGCGTCCTCACCCTCGCTCCTCTATTTAAATTCCTCGACGATTGGGAAATTCCCCACCTCGTCTTCGTTAACAAAATGGATCGGGCAAATATTCACGTTTTAGAAACGTTGCACGCCCTGAAAGCAGTATCTAGCCGTCCCCTGGTAGCGCATCAATATCCCATCATGAACGGGGAACAACTCACCGGCTTTATTGATATGGTGAGTGAACAGGCATATCAATATCATCCAGGCGCACCTGCCGATCCCATTCCCTTCCCCGAAAGTTTAAAAGAAGAAGAACATACAGCACGGGCAGAAATGCTCGAAGCCTTAGCAAATTTTGACGACCATTTACTCGAAGAACTTTTAGAAGACATTGAACCACCTCAAGAGGAAATCCTCAAAGATTTAAAAATGGAATTAGGGGCAGATTTGGTAGTGCCCGTTTTCTTTGGTGTAGCAGAACAAGATTATGGTGTTAGACCTCTATTAGAAGCCTTGTTACGGGAAGCCCCTGAACCAGAAACCACAGCAGAACGTCGTTTAAAAAACATAAAAGGTGATACACCTTTAGCGCACGTATTAAAAACTTATTACACTCCCCAAGGTGGCAAACTCTCTCTTGTGCGTGTTTGGCGAGGTAAATTAACTGATGGCATTGTCCTCAATGGCATTCGCACTGGTGGAATTTACCGTCTCATGGGACAACAACAGCAGTCAGTTAACCAAGTTAGTGCTGGTGAAATTGTCGCATTAAGCCGTTTAGAAGGAATCAAGACAGGCGATACAATTTCCACAGAACAGCAGTCGGCAATAAAATTACCCAAAGCTGTAGAGTTGGAACCAGTGTATGCTCTCGCTATTACACCAGAAAAGCGCAACGATGAAGTAAAACTTAGCAGTGCCATCACCAAGTTATTAGAAGAAGACTGTTCACTTGCTTGGGAACAACACGGCGATACTCACGAAGTTATCTTGTGGGGACAAGGCGAGATTCATTTACAAGTCGCCCTAGATAGACTGCGCCGCAAATATAACTTGCCGATGACAACTCATTTACCGCAAGTACCTTACAAAGAAACTATCCGTAAAACAGTGGCTTCAATTCATGGGCGCTACAAGCACCAAAGCGGTGGTCACGGACAGTTTGGTGATGTTTTTCTCGACATCAAACCCCTACCACGCGGCACAGGTTTTAATTTTAATGAAACCATTGTTGGCGGTGTGGTTCCTAAACAGTACATTCCTGGGGTGGAAATGGGCGTGCGGGAATTTCTGACACATGGGCCTTTGGGCTTTCCAATGGTGGATTTGGCGGTAACTCTGACTAATGGTTCGTATCACAACGTTGATAGTTCCGAACAAGCCTTTAAACAAGCTGCCCGATTGGCAATGCAAACGGGAATATCCCAAGCGGAACCTACACTGCTAGAACCAATTCTGCGGGTGGAAGTGACCACACCTAGCGAATTTACCTCCAAAGTGCTGCAACTGTTGAGTGGTAGACGGGGGCAAATTTTAGGCTATGAAGGCAGAAACGATTGGCAAGGCTGGGATAATATCTCTGCATACTTGCCACAAGCAGAGATGCAAAACTTTATTGTAGAACTGCGATCGCTCACCTTGGGCGTTGGTTCCTTCCACTGGGAATATGACCATCTCCAGGAAGTACCAGAAAAACTCGCCGAACGCGTCATTCACAGTAATAGCAATGGTGGTAACGGCAACGGCAAATAATTTTGGATTTTAGATTTTGGATTTTGGATTAATCTAAAATCAATACTGGCCCGGAACTTTAAGTTTCGGGCTAATAACTAAAGGTCAATATAATTCTCTTTATGCTTTCCCGTTTATAATAGGGTTTATCTGAATCTCCACTAATGCGTAAGTGTCAAATAAAATTTAGCATCAGCGATCACAATAATTAATCAACTGTGAACTTATTAGCACAATTGAGTGAATCTCTGTTCCACTTACACCGGCCTGTTGAGCGATCGCTTTTAGCAGATGTTCTTGGTAATGGTGATAACGGCAACAGCAAGTAATTTTGGATTTTGAATTAATTGTAGAGTTGCGTGGGCTTTGCCTGTCGCAGGCATCGCTCCAAGGCTGAGATTCCCGACTTCTCTAAGAAGTTGAGGAATCTTTTTCAATCTATAAAAGGATTCGTAAAACGTACGCCCTCAACCGTCGCACCTGATGCGAAGTCCTCAGTATAAACTTCTTCAATTTGGTTGAGTCGCGCCGTTGCCCAAATTTGCGCGTCCCAAAATCCGAAGTGATGGGTTTCCACGCCGCGAATTGCTTCTAAAGAGATGAGTCGTGTAATATCAACGACATGGCAAGCAGCTAAATAATTACGCATTCGCACCAGCGCCTCAGCAGGAGTTAAAAGCGATCGCCGAGTCCGGGTTGTGGCCATAAAAAACTCTCCCAACACTTGGGTACTAATTACCGCCTTACGAGAACGAATTAATTGGTCAGTAAGTGCGATGGCGCGTTCCTGTTTTGCGGTATCTAGTGGATCGTAGATGTAAACGAGAATGTTGGTATCAAGTAAAATCTTACCGTTCATAGAGGTCTTCACGCTGCCAGTCCCGACCTCCAAGTTGAGCAGGTCGAGTTTTGATTTGATCAATAAATTCTCTTTCGGCTTCCCACATTGCAAGATTGGTTTGGGGTGCAGTTATTTCACCAAGATGAAGGTCAATAGCTTGGCGAATAATCTCTGCTTCACTTACACCCGCTTGTTGGGCGATCGCTTTTAGCAGATGTTCTTGATGCGGTTCAATATAAATCTGCTTACGAACTTTACTCGACACCATTTGAATTTTACATAATGTATACATTACATTATACATTACTTGCTAATAGCGTAGGCTTTGCCCGCCGTAGGCATCGCTCCAAGGCTGAGATTTCCAACTTCTCTCAGAAGTCGGGAATCTTTATTTAATCTGTAATAAAGATACGTAAACCGCTAACTTGCGTGAAATGGTATTAGTTTCATAAAAGCATTTGGGAATTATGTGATTAAGTATATTCGTCTTAATTACAGAGAAAAAACTCATGGGCTTTATAGTCTCTCTTTTAACTAGCCTAATTGCAATTCTCGTTTATCTCAATACAAGTAAGATATCCGGTGAAAAGTCACGTTTAGCAATACGCACAATTATGATATTGATTAGCAGTATTGCAGTCCTGAATTCTATTTCTAGGCTTTTAGTGATTGTCCCGCCAGGCAATGTCGGTGTCGTCAACTTGTTTGGCGATGTTTCCGAAACTACTCTTAATCCTGGTGTTCACTTGCTTAATCCCTTTAACAAAGTGCTGAATTTTTCCACTCGCATTAAGGATGTAAAAGAAAATGTAGATGTAACATCCCAAGAAGGTTTGAGCCTAAATCTTGATGTCAGCCTTCAGTACAAGCTCGATCCGCAAAAGGCAGCTACAGTATATAAAACAATTGGAACTGATGAAACACAACTGGTGATTTCCAGATTCCGCTCTACTGTCCGCGCCATTACGGCAAACTACCCAGCCAGTGCTATTTACTCTACCAAACGCCAAGAAATTGCCCAAAAAATTGACCAACAACTCACCCAGGAGATACCCACATTGGGTTTCATCGTTGAGGAAGCTCTTTTGCGAAATGTCAAAATGCCTGATACTTTACAAGCTGCAATTCAAAACAGACTCAAGACAGAGCAAGAAAACCAGCAGATGAAATTTGTTTTAGAAAAAGAGCGTCAAGAGGCAGAACGAAAGCGTATTGAAGCGCGAGGTATAGCTGATTCGCAAAAAATTATCTCTGCTGGACTTACCAACCAAGTACTACAACTGCGAGCGATTGAAGCCACAGAAAAGCTAGCTCAATCTAATAATTCTAAGCTTGTAATTATTGGTTCTGAAAAAGGCGGTATGCCTATTATGATCCAGCCAGAAACAGGAACCTCAAAGCCCTAAAATTTTTTCTCAGGTTAATGGCTTGGCAAATAATCTTTGCTTCACTTACACCCGCTTGTTAGGCGATCGCTTTTCGCAGATATTTTTGACGTGGTTCAATATAAATCTGCTTATGAATTTTGCTCGACACAATTTAAATTGTGTATTAATTTATAGTAATATTGCGATTGCTACCTCAGTGTTGTGAGACATCGCTTAAAAAGTATATACGCTTCAACAAATGAACACTGGGATTATTAATAGTATTTCCATAGGCAGCAGAGGACTCTACGATAAGAAGCTTATCGTCACAAGTAAAAAATTCTTTAAATTGCCTATGGAGACTTTCAACATTTTCATCTTCTGACACACTAATCCACCATACATTTTTCAAAACTTTCTTAGCACCAGCATCAGCCCTGATTAACTCTTGTTCAATTTGCTTATAATCTTCACTACGGTTTTCTGTGTCTATCAAATCATAGAGAATAAAAAATTGTTTATTTTTCATAACAACACTCATAAATACCAAAATAGAGATTGATGTTACTATTCATATTTAAAAAAATCATGCTAGTAAACAGTACAAATACTGGTATTTAGAATAAATGCATTATATTATGGATTGTTTTGTAGTAGTATTGCAAGCACAGATTTATCTTATGCAAAGCTGAGGGAGTGGGGTTTTATGGATTTTATTATTAGCTACTGTGGTCGCAAAGACGTAAAGAAGAGTGCAAGATGTATATTATAGTTTGGGTAAACTATAATACAGGATTATGCGATGTAAATTTCCATATACTTATTATGTTTGTGTTTTACAACGACAAGAATAAAAAGCTAGAAATAATAGAGATAAAATCAGGAATTAGAGCCTTAGATATAGCAATCAATATTTTTAATTGGCCAAATTATTTTTTGATAAACTTATTTAATAACTTAGTAGATAAAATAAATTCACCAGGTAATCTTTCACAAAATGATAGTGAAAATATAAGAAAAATCATTGAGGAAGGTCGTAAACAAAAAGTTTCAGAAATGGGGATCGAAATGAGTCGTGATGTTGCTACAGGAGTTAGTATAAACGGTATAGAAGGGGTTGACGTAACAATTGGGTGTAAAGGTAATACTAAATATGTGATGAAGGTAAAATACAAATACGATTAGGTGAAGAATAATGGTAACACTTCAATTACAACAATTAAGTGTTCCACCAGGACATAGAGTAATCCTCCATGATGTTAGCTGGCAAGAATTTGAGGCGATTTTAGAAGAACTTGGCGACCATCGAGCCGCTCGATTGGTTTACAGCCACGGAACTTTGGAGATGAGAATGCCATTACCAAAGTATGAGAAAGCCAAAGTCATCATTGGGGATTTGGTGAAAATTCTGCTTGAAGAATTAGAAATTGACTGTGAAACATTTGGCTCAACCACCTTTAAACGTGAAGATATGGCTTTTGGTGTAGAGCCTGATGATTCTTTCTACATTCAAAATCATGCTCAAATGATTGGTAAAGAGCGAATAGACTTGACGATTGATCCGCCACCCGACTTAGCAATTGAAGTTGATGTTACTTCCAAAACTCAACTTGATGCTTACGAAGCTTTGCGAGTTCCTGAACTGTGGCGATATGAAGATGGGAAGCTACAAATTAATATTCTTCAGGATGGCAAATACATTGAGTCTGAAATTAGTTTTACCTTTCCCAACTTGCCCATTATTGAAGTAATTCCCCGGTTTGTCGAACAGAGCCAAACTTTAGGTAGAAGTCCAACGCTTAGAGCATTTCGTCAATGGCTAAGAAAGCAAATTAATCTAACTTAATGTAATTGTTGCTCGATCCGTCCAAAATCTCATACCCAATAGTCGAGTTGTCTTATTCGCACCTTGCTGCTAGCTGAATGATACAGTATGAGCGTTGCTAGAAACTGATGACTATGAGCGGCGAGATTGTCGAAAAACTGAAGGAAGCTAGTACTGGGTTGTTAATGATGAGCGAGTCAGATTACCCTTTTGATGTTGTTCAGTGGGAAGGTGCTGCACCTGCAACACAAGAGAAAATATTACAGCTAACAGGTTCTCAAGACCAGCCAGTAGAAATAGTAGACTTGGACTATCTCTTTCGTAATTGTGCATTTGAGCAAGAGTGGCACAATGAATTACAGAAAAAAGATGTTAAAAAATTTCAAACACTTGTCCAGACGCTTAAAGATAATCTTAGTGACATCAGCGTTTATCGTGTTGGACAAATAAATATTGATGCTTACATCATAGGACAAACTAAAGATGGTGACTTAGCTGGAGTAGTAACAAAACTGGTTGAAACCTAGTAAGCAGGTTAGAAATTTATCTAAATAAAAACCTAGCCATATAGATGGCTAGGCTTTCTCATTTTTGAAATCATCTAAACTTATAACCCATCTTCCGCACTTCAAAAAGTATTATAAATAATACAAAAATAGTTACTAAGAATATTCATACTATTAAGTATTAATACTGGTAATAGTTATTGGCTGG
>NZ_JACJQM010000053.1:0-38590 GCF_014696655.1 Nostoc sp. FACHB-888
TATTGACACTCAGTCCTAATAAACGTCCTTACTACCAACAAGGAGAAAGAGCGATGAGGCTTATTCTATCTGCATCCTAGCCCTTTTTGTAGCCCCCTAAGAACAAAAACACCCCTATTTGTAGCGTAGTTTTCCCCAGTGATGTGGTTGTAATTGGAGTAAAACTACTGTTAAGAGTAATGTGCAATCAAAAAGCTTGTCCAATCATTAGAAAAATTGTATCCAAAATTTATGCCCAGAAATAGTTATTCGTCTCCTGTTAATCAATTACTTGACTATCAGCCAGGAACTCAAAAATTATCCCCATCGTCATGGCCTGACTATCGGGAACTAGGTATCACGGCTGATGATATTCCTGAGTTGATTCGTATGGCAACGGATGAGGATTTATACAATCTTTCGGATGATGAAAATGATTTTTTTGGTGAAGACAGTTTATTAGAATACGCGCCTCTTCATGCAATTCGAGCATTAGGACAACTCCGGGCAGAATCAGCAATTGAACCATTGATTAGCTTATTCCCCAAAATGGATGATGCTTTTGATAATGAAGTGTTGTTCTTCTTGATTGAGGAATTGACGGATGTTTTAAGCCTAATTGGTTTACCCGCAATCCCAACACTGGCTGCTTATCTTGCTGATGACTCTCATGACGAAACTTGGCGAGTTCAAGCTACGGTTACTATCAAAAGAATTGCCTGTGTATATCCAGAGCATCAGGCGCATTGTGTTGCTGCCTTGTCTAAACAGTTTTCTGCTTTTGAAGAAAATAGTCCTGAATTAAATGGTCACATTATTTCTGTGCTAATTGACCTCAAAGCAATAGATTCTTTACCTCTGATTGAACAAGCTTTTGAAGCGGGGCGTGTTGATGATGAGCTGGTGGGAGATTTTGATGATGTGCAGGTCTATTTTGGCTTAAAGACTAGGAAAGACGTAGCGTCTAAATCCCTAACCCCAACTGGCAATCAGCAAGCAACATCAAAAATTGTTACTCACCAACAGAGCGTTAATGAGCGTGAGAGCTTGAATAAGGCACAACAAAAGAGAGAAGCTCGAAGACAGCGAAATTTAAAAAAAAATTCATATAAATAAATGAATAGTAGTTTTAATGCAGCCTGCAAGAGATACTGGAGCAAAAGGAACGCTCTAGGGGTTTTAGTCCGTGACTCATGTTGAGCCGACGAACTCGTGGCCGCTTCGCTCTCGGAGTCGGTGGCTCTTACGGGCAGAAAGATTACTGGTTGGGCCAACTAGATCCTGCAAGCCCGCAAGAGCCACTCCGCTAACGCCGACTCCGAGCCACGAGTTCTTAAAACCTGGAAAGATGCTTTGACTATTGGCAGCGATCGCAGAAATTAGCTATGTCGTTTGCTGTATGGTGGGAGCAATAGTCAGTATTATAGTAAAGCAGCATAAGGGCAGGGCGAAAGCCCGTCGCTCCCGACTGAAGAAGAGTGAATCGTATACACAACCATGAATGTACAACTTGTTAATTCCCTCGTAGAAGTGGTACTAAACCTCTCCCCTGAAGAGCAAAAACTCTTTCAAGAAAAGCTTAGTAACAAGCATTTAACCTTACTAACTAGTAAACCTCAAACATCATCAGAGAGATTATTACTTTGGCAGGAGTGGATAGATACAGCACCAAAAAGCTATGCCAACCTTGATGATGAAGCTCTGCGTCGAGAAAATATCTACTCTGATGAAGTATGACCCATTATTTATTAGATACCAATATCCTGTTACGCTCCAGGGATATAGCTTCACCCGATTACAATCTTGTCGATCGCACAATCAGGTATCTAATATCTAATAACCATCGATGTTTTATTACATCTCAAGTTTTAATTGAATTTTGGGTTGTAGCCACCCGTCCTGTAGCTGTAAATGGATTTGGATGGACACCAAAAGAAACCGAACTCTCGGTGCAAATGCTAATAAATCAATTTGAGTGGCTAGAAGAAACACCAGATATATTTCGCCTTTGGTTTAGCCTCGCTACAACTTACAAGATTTCAGGTAAGGGACTTGCAATAAAATAAAGTACCAGTTAAGCAGGGATAATAGTAATATCCCATTTGGGTAATGTTTCAGAACGCTGCCATTGGAGTTGGTATTGTTCTAACTCTTGTGACAGAACCGTGATTCCTTTTTCATAGGTGGTTTCAATCAGATGTACAATGGGTGAAATTCCTTTCCAAGTCATATTGGCAGCCCAATGTACTGCGGCTTCAACAGAATCTAAAATCGCACCATTCCAATACTTCTCCAGGGCAGCCCAACATCGCTCTATCGGGTTGTACTTGCTATGGTACGGGGGATAGTAAATCAGTCGGATTTTTAAATTAATCGCACAAGACAGTTCAACCATGCGTTTAATAAATTGTGTGCGGTTACTACGAGTTGCGGCACCGCCATCAAGGTCAATTACCCATTCATCAAGTTCAAGGTAATTGTGTTGATTCTCATGCCACCAAGCGGTTAAACAATCGACGATAAAATCACTAGTCTCAGCCGACTGACCCAAGTAAATCGATAGTTTTGAAGTGTGGGTATTGAGAATGCCAAAGGGAACTAAAACTGATTGCCACTGTGTATCGTGGTCATCCGCAGCTTTTGCCTTCAGTGTCCGAGCTTTACCGCCTCTGGAAAGGTTTCCAATCTTCACCTTAGCTTTGGTATCGATAGACACTCGCAACGACCTGGGGTTCTCATCCGATGCCTGATTCTCCCGAAACACATTGTCGAAAATGGCATCAGTTTGAGGAATCTTTTTCAAGGGTTTCGTTTTTTGTGTTTTTTTAGGCGATACCCCAAACGATTGAGAATTTCTCCGCAAGTTTGGCGAGATGGCAATTCGCTCTCGTCATAGCCATGAACACTCACTAATGCCTCTCGTACCTCTCTAGCACTGATGCGGGCATACAGAAAGGTCGATTGAAATTTAGGGTCGGCTTGAGCTTGAGCATCCACCAATGAACGAATATCTGTTTCTAAGTTGGGCAATACCTCAACACTATTGTGTCGTCCTCTTGCCTGATAATTCTCGACACAGACTATCCCCGTCCGCCGTTCATGCAAGCCGAGTTGCACACTCTGGCGATTCCATCCCAAAATGGTTTCTGCTTTGCGGGCTGAACTATCGAAGTAATCTTCGGTAACTTTTGCCATGAAGTCTCGTTTGCGATTGCCAGTCAGTTTTTGCGCTGCATCTTTAAACGTAGATTTAATGGTGTCGGTAAGCATAAATAAACCCTGCGATTCCCATTCTAGAGATTTAGAGCAGGCGCGGACAGTTCTCCGCTTCCTCTCTTCTACAATTCTTCTACAATGGCTGGTATTTTATTTTTCCGCAAGTCCCTAAACGCACCCACGATTTACGCATACAAGCAGTAGTGCTTGCCCATAACATCAGCCATATTCTGACTTTAAATCCAAAAGACTTTGTAGAAGTTGAAGGAATTACTATTGTTCACCCCAATAGCATAAAGAGCTAGAGGCTGAGATAAGCGTGCGATTATAATTTTTGATAAACAACACCAATTTACCCGTCAACAGTAATATTAATTGTAACGGGGCAGGTAAACCAACTCACTTATGAGCCGAATCATCGCAGTTTTTAATCAGGCGGGAGGTGTTGCCAAAACCACCCTTACCCAAAACTTGGGCTACCAAATAGCGCAATTGGGTCATCGTGTTCTGCTCATCGACATAGACCCCCAAGCCAGCTTAACTATTTTTATGGGCTTGGTTCCAAGAGACATAGAGCAAACCGTCAACAATGCCATCGTGGATGAACAACCTCTGCCAATTCATGAGGGGATTTACGGCATGGATTTAGCACCTGCTAACATCTCTCTCAGCACGGCAGAAATGCAATTAGTTAGTGCTTCTATGCGGGATTTCCGGCTTAAAGAAGCTATAGAACCAATTGAATCAGATTACGATTTTATCTTAATAGATTGCCCTCCCAGCTTAGGGCTACTAAGTTACATCTCCCTTGTAGCTGCCACTCATGTTCTCGTGCCTCTGGAAACCCATTTCAAAGCCTTTGAGGGAACAGGCGAATTACTAAAAACGGTTGCTACAGTACGCAATAAACCAAACCGCAAATTACAAATTGCCGGATTCGTGCCGACAAAATACGATGCTCGTAACTCCCAGGACACTCGTACCCTAGCAGCCATCACCGAACAACTAGCAAGCGCCGGAACTGTCTTTGCCCCGATTCCTCGCTCCACTGCTTTTGTTGATGCATCAGAAGAACGAATGCCTTTGGCAGTTTACGAACCCAAACACCCATCTGTCAAAATATTGAAAAAAATAGCTGTTAGTTTAGAATCCTTAAAATGAGACGCACTAAAGCAAGCCAACCCCTCAAAAGCAAAATTGATGTACCTTGGGACACCACAGGCGTAGCGAATGCTGGTTCTCCTCAATCCATGCCGTTAGACCAGATTGTTCTGCCAGCCACACAACCGCGCCGTTACTTTGACTCCGAGGCATTAAAGCAGTTAACTGAATCCATCAAGCAGCATGGCATTCTCCAACCCATTTTAGTCCGCCCCCTTGATGGAGAAAAACACGAATTAGTCGCAGGAGAACGCCGCTATCGTGCTGCCCAAGAGCTTGGACTGAAAGTTGTCCCTGTTGTCATCCGAGAATTAGACGACAACGCAGCTTTTCAATTTGCACTTATAGAAAACTTACTTCGAGAAGACCTCAACCCAGTTGAAGAAACTGAAGGTATCCTGCAACTGCTGGCTCTTAAACTAGGTCGAAGCATTGAGGAGATACCCCCATTACTGTATCGTCTACAACGCTTACAGAACAAAGCATCTACAGTTACCCATAACGTTATGGGCGCACACGAGAGCGAAGGTGATGAACCTACCCATAACGTTATGGGCGAAGTTGAAACTGAGTCCAATAATAACGTTGTCAGCGACGATAAAGGCGATATTGACTTATCTACCCATAACGTTATGGGCGAAACCGAAACGGATGATTCAGCCCTTAATCATGAGACTGCTGTAAACCAAGACCTCAAAATCGTTGAAGGAGTGTTTGATGGCTTAGGGTTAATGACCTGGGAATCTTTCGTTAAGAACCGCCTGCCCTTGTTAAACCTCCCAGAAGATATCCTTGATGCGCTAAGGGAAGGCTCACTTGAGTACACCAAAGCTAAAGCCATCGCCCAGATTCAGAAATTAGATGAGCGCATTGCCTTTTTAGAACAAGCTATTGCTAACAACTGGTCTTTAAGTGAAATCAGACAGCGCATTAGTGAGAAGAAAACTCCAACCTCTAACTCTCAAGCAGAGTCGAACAATTACAAAGAGCGCTTTACTGCTGCGACTACCAAACTAAGAAAGTCGCGTATTTGGTCAGACCCTAAGAAGCGCAAACAGATAGAGAAACTACTTGCTCAATTGGAGACGCTGACAAATGTTGAGTAACCTGACATACCAAAACCAGGACGTAGAAGGCAAAATGCTCAAATATTTTTTATACTAAGTTTTAGTGCCTAAAATTCATGTTTAAGTGACCATGCTAGAGTCAGAAAAACTTATCCAGATAGTACAAGCTTGGTTAGGCTATATCAGGTTAGAAGAACTGACTCAAGCTGAAGTCGAGCGTTCTTCAGATATCTATTCAAAAGTAGTAGATAAGGGAGTGCAGCTTGTTGCCAACAAGCTACTGTTAGATAGCGAAGTATTTACGCAATTCCAGCAACAGCAGCAAGCAGCTAAAAGAGGGAACAAAAATGATGTTCAGATGGCTGTTGCTTTCCCACAAATCTATATAATCAACGGCAAGGGCAAAGAGCAAAAGCTGAAATACCTACCTCTGTTCACCATTGATATTTCACCCATCTTTAAAGGTAATTACCGCAAAACTGGCTGGGACTTGACCGAATACGAGTTTCAGCCAGTAGTTGTTAATTTGATGCGGCTGTACGGTCTAGAGGAGGAGCAAGCCGAATCACTGATTGTTGCGTCAGGAATTGGAAAATTTTTAGAAGATACATTTAAAGGAAGATTCCCAACGCTTCGAGATTTTCTAGAACTGGTAGACTTCCCCGAAGGAAAGTACAAAACCTCTCGACAACCTTATTTGCTTCGCTGCGACTTTACACCTTACAATGCCCTTCTTAAGCAAGACATACAAGAAATATTCAAGGAGCTTCAACAACCTGACTCTAAGGCTGGATGGCTAACTGAAACTCACCCAGCTATGCAGTACATCTGTGGTCAGCCACAATTACCCAGAGATGAGGTGATGTTCTGGGGTGCTTTTCCCGATCATGCGCCTGATGAATTTCAAGCATCTGCCCTGAAACATGCCCAAGAGAACTTACTAACTGCTGTTTGTGGGCCACCGGGGACTGGAAAAACAGAAGTGTTTCTGCATCTCGTAGCACAGGAAGTAGTGGATCGGGCGTTACGACTTGTTCGCGGTGAAGAGGATGCAAATAATTTAATACTCTTTGTTGGCACTAATAACAGTGCCATTAAAAAATTCCAACAACGACTGACAAAGAATTCTCCTGCTCAACAGTTTTATCTTCCTGGCGGCAACCAAACTATTATCCGTAAGGAAACTCTACCCAAACTGCAATCAACCCAAGATTGGCTGCGTCAGACTGAATTTAATCAAGAGTCTTGGGAAAAAGCCAAACTTGAACTACTGCAAGCGGAAAGTCAAATTCAACAACTCATAGAGCAAGACCGCTTGAATACTGCTCAAAAAGTTACTGATACCGAACGGCGATCGCAACTGGATCTAGAAATACAATTACTCAATGACGATATTGCTGCCAAGTCTTCCGAGTTACAAGCCCTAACTGAACAGCTATCAAGTTTGGCAGATTACGAAAATTTTCCCCTTGATGCCTACCAGCAAATACAAGAAGCATTATCCCAGGCAGAACGCGAACTACCAAAAGAGTCTGACTCTATCACCAAACGCGCCTTGAACTGGCTTAATGCTACTACCGACCAACGAATTTTTCGGCGGTTGGCTTTGCGGATAAACGCTGCTGTGTTAAACACCTTGGCTTCCTCTCATCCTTTTCAGACCCCCCTTGACCACCCTAGTTTAACCGCAGCCCAGGCTTCTGTTAACCAAAAACTAGATTTCTCAGAACAATGGCAGAATCTTCACCAAAAAGTCACTGAAATTCAAACCCAGCTAGCAGCTTTAAATAAAGAACTAGAGTTAAAACAAGCAGAACATCAACAAATTCAGAAACAAATCGATAGTTACCCACAAGGCGATTTCTACAATCTTTTTTACCGCGATCACCACCAATTACAGGTAGAACTGTTTCAACGTGCCTGGGCGTTTCTATTGCAAGAAGTTCTCCGACGCAAGGATAGCGTTATTAGAGCATTAGAAACTTATGGCAGTGTCTTGACGGGCGACGGAGGGGCATTGCTAAAACTGGAAAGTCATAGTGATGTTATCTACCGTGACTTGAGTTTGATTTTTCCCGTCATTAGCTCCAGTCTGCAATCAATACGTAATATGCTGCCAATTCTCCAACCCAATAGCGTCAAACTGGCACTGGTGGACGAAGCAGGTACAACTCTTATACATCAATTATTTCCCTTGCTGGTGCGATCGCAACGGGCAGTAGTGGCAGGCGACCCCCAACAAATTGAGCCAATCATTAACCTTTGCGATGATACCATCAAACAATATTTAAAAACTGCCTTTCTGGATATGGGCATGGGGAATGAAGACTACTATCGCTATGCTCCCACTGCCAAATACACTGCCACTGCTTATCATCGCGCTGCTGGCGCTAGTGGCACAGAATCCGACTTAGGCAACGGCATTATCCTCTCTAATCATTACCGTTGCACCCCACCCATTATTCAGTTTTGCAGCCCCAACTATCCTGGTGGTCTGCAAATCCTTTCAAATTATGACCAGACTGCAACAATCAAGCACTTGCTGGCTTACCACGTAGAGGGAAGCCACTTAAATCACACCAATCCCGAAGAAATCGAAGCTGTAGAAACTGTAATTGCGTCTTTGCTGAAGCAGGGCTATGACCTTGGCGCTGCCGACAACTCAAAGACAATTGGGGTGATGTCGCCGTTTTCGCAGCAAGCCAACGCGCTCAGATATCGACTCTCTAACCGTTGGCGAAACTTTTCTTGGGATGATATTGGCACAGTTCACACCTTTCAGGGCGGAGAAAAAGCAGCTATTATCTTTTCTCCTTACCAGTGCCACCAAGAGCATAGTTTTTGGTTCCTTAATCGCAAACCCAATCTACTAAATACTGCTGTTAGTAGGGCAAAGGAATTGTTTGTTTTGGTGGGCAATCTCAGAGAACTAGAATTAGCAGGCGGTGAAACCAAGCGGTTAGTTGAACACATTCGGCAACATGGAGAGATTCGCACTCTTCGTGAGCCTTGATAGCGTCATTGGATAACTTAGACTCGAAACTCTATGGCGACTAAGTGCTGAACTGGTCAAATGTGCGTTGCAAAGAAAGAAAGCAAAACGAACGGTAACAGCAGTTTGGAATCCGTTCACTAAAATTATTGAACCGCTACGCTGCTCCTTATCAGAAGAACCTGTTTATGATTTCTATTTAGATGATCAATCATCCAAAATTATCTCACCGATAGTTTGGAGAAAGTAATTTTTGACATTTACCCTACTCAAATAAAGACTGTATATTTTGAGATAGATGCTATGACAACCAATTTACCTATGAAATTGTCACACTTGCCCAACAGTTTGCCATTAGATGGTGCTGTCCGCATCGAGCTAATAGAAGGAGTGCCGATATTTCGAGCTTCCAGCCTCGTACAAGGGCGAATTGAAGCCTTATTAACTAAACAAAAAGAATCTGCACTTACCCACGAGTCAGAAAAAGAATTAGATGAATATGAAGAATTAGACGATTATCTGAGTTTGGTGAATCGGATGATCAGAAATTCATCGCTAACTCAAAACCAAAGGGAATTATCAGAATAAAAGTAAGAATTACGCAATGGCTCAAGACAAGGTGCAAAAGTTAATTCAACAAGCCGAGAAACTGAACTTCCTGGAGCAGCTGCGTCTGTTAGAGCTATTACAGGAGGTCGTTCGGAAAAATGATCCGGTTTCGCGCTTGGCGAAACTTCAAGCAAAGCGCGAAGAAATTTTTCAGATTGCTGCTAAATATGGCATTTTAAATATACGAGTGTTTGGCTTAGGAATGCAACCGGAAACTCAAGGCTCAAATGAAATAGTTTTTCTCATTGATTTAGAGCCAAAACGGGGTTTATTTGCTCAAGCTAATTTTTTATTAGATTTGCAAGAGTTACTTGGTTTTAAAGAAGTGTATCTCGCTGCTAATGAAACAAGTATTAGAAAACCTTTCCGAAAGGAAATGTTAGAAACAGCAGTGCCGTTGTAGATCGCAGATGGCTATTAAAACGGCTCAGACCATCGCTTCACTAAAACCTCTCCAGAACTTCTATCAGGGCTAACGTGCAGATATTTACTCGTAGTATCCAAACTTGTATGCCCCAAAGTAGCCTGAACCAAATGCACGGAACACCTTCATCTAATGCGCGGGTAGCATGACTGTGCCTAAGCCAGTGCGCTGAAACATTCATGGCATTCTCTAATTCTGCTGCTGCCGCCCTCTTCACCACTCGGTCAATACCAATATGGGAAGGGGGCCAGGGGTCTACCCGTAGCACTGGCAAACACAGGCGCATCCTTCAATGCCTCACCGCGCAGTGACATTAACTCCAGCCATAGCTCTCCGACATTTTTAAGTGGGATTTTTAAATAATTATGGGACACTCCTAACTGGATAATTAAGCTGTGTTAGGGTGTGAGAAATGATTCCAGAATTTGACGCAAGTGGTATTTTACCATCAGGGGTGCATTGGGCAGAATGGTCAGAATTTCAAGAAACATTTGGTACAAATTTGACTAGACAGCGCATGATAGACGGTCTGGAACTGGCAATGACGCAACTAAAAGCAGCTGGCTGTAGAACTATTTATATTGATGGTAGTTTCGTCACCAGTAAACAAAAACCAGGAGACTTCGATGCCTGTTGGGAGGACAATGGAGTTGATATAAAGTACCTAGAATCTATTGCTCCTACTTTATTTAATTTTGCGCTGCGGCGTGCCGAACAAAAAATTAAGTACAAGGGCGAAATCTTTCCGTCAAATTATCCAGCTAATGATTCCGGTACAGCCTACATAGATTTCTTTCAATTTGATACCATCACGAATACGCGCAAAGGAATTATTGCTATAGATTTACAAAGGTGGAAACCATGATGATCAAGAACGAGCAACAGTATCAACATTCCTTAGATTGGTTGCAACGCTTTGAGCAGTCTATAGCGTCATTGGATAGCAATGAACACTTGAAAGCAGAACCAGAGCGATGGAACCTTCACCGAGACTCATATCAAAGTCAAGTTGACGAGTTAAAGTCAGAAATCACGGAATACGAAAGACTTATTAATTGCGACACCAGCAAGCCTTTAAAAATTAAAGTTGATTCTTTAAATAAGCTGCCAAATGCTTTAATTAAAGCTCGGATAGCAGCCCAAATTAGTCAGCAAGAACTTGCTCATATATTAGGAATTGATGAACAAAGAGTGAAAGAGTATGAGGATACAGATTATCAATGTGCCAGTTTTGTAGAAATTATTGAAGTCAGCACCGCGTTGGGTATCGAATTTGAAACTGCAACTGTGCAAGTAGATTTTGCAGAAATAGAAGCAGTAAAAAAAAGTGTGGACAAAAGGCGCAAAGAAAAACTGAATATTAAAACTAGAGTCTCATAAGTATGGCTAACATTTTTATTAATAAGTTCAAAATTATATGACCTTATGACATTCAAAGAGCTTGTTGATACTTTCAATGTTTTACTCACACCAGTCATAGCTGGAACTACTATTTACATTGCTTGGCAACAATATCAAATTAGTCAGTTAATTATTGGTAGGGTAATGCTTTTAGAATACAATTTATGCCATGAATGTCGTAATAAATTTTGAAGTTTTACAAGCATACTCTCTATGTCATCGCAAGGCGTATTTGTTGATATACAGTAAAGAGCAAGGAACTCTACATGAATATGAACAAATCTTGATCAAGAATCAACTTGCAAATCAGTCTATAAATTTGCAACTACTCAAACAGAAGCATATTGATGTTTATCCCTACAGCATTTCAAATCTCGAAGAAGAGCATGAATTATTAATTGATGCCAAGCTAGTTGCTGATAGATTGCAGGCTGATTGTTCAATATTGACAAGAGTCAGCAAGTTAAATTACGAGCCAACAATTTTCATAGGAACACATACTATTAACAAGACGGATAAGCTCCAGTTAATGTTTGTTGGTCATGTATTGGCGAAAATTCAGGGAAAGCAACCTGAGATAGGACATATTGTCAATGTGCAGGGTGAGTCGCGGCGGTTCAAACTGGAAGGAAGTCATAAAATTCTCATTCCGGTATTGGAATCATTACAGGAGTGGTTAAATGAGTCTTCTCCAGAGGAACCACCTGTCATCTTAAATAAGCATTGCCCTATCTGTCAGTTTAGAGAGCGATGTCAGACAAAAGCAATTCAAGAAGATAACTTAAGCCGCCTAGACAGGATTACACCAAAATTAATTCGTCAATATGAAAAGAAGGGGATTTTTACTGTTAAACAACTTTCATATTTATTCAAGCCTCGTAAACGAAAAAAGCGAGCTAAAAACCCTCCCCCAATAACCCATAATATCGAATTACAGGCTCTTGCTATTCGTACAGGTAAAATCTATCTACAAGAATTACCCACTTTTGTACGACACGACACTGAGTTATATTTAGATATTGAGGGTTTACCTGATGAAAATTTTTATTATCTTATTGGATTATTGGTTTGCCAAGAGAATAGATTAAAATATCATTACTTTTGGGCAGAAAACACTGATAACGAAAGTGAAATATGGCAAGAATTTTTAGCTTTTGTCGCTCAGTATCCTGATGCACCAATCTATCATTATGGCAGTTATGAACCTCGTGTAATCAATAAACTCTCTAAAAGATATAAAACTAATAGCAAGGCTATTGTTGACAGAATCATCAACATCAACAAGCAAATTTATGGAAAGGTGTATTTCCCAGTATATTCTAATCAACTAAAGGAGATTGCACGTTTTGTCGGTGCTACTTGGACATCACCTAATGCTTCTGGTCTACAAAGCATTGTGTGGCGGCAATACTGGGGTGAAACTCATGACGAACAATATAAATCCATATTGCTGACTTACAACGAAGAGGATTGCCAAGCTCTCAAATTATTAGTTGATAAGCTTACTAGAATTAAGCATTCTGCTGACATCCTATCTGAAGTTGATTTTGCAAATCAGCGCAAGAAACAATTAAATGAAGTAGGACAGCAAATTCATGAGCAATTTGAAGAAATATTAAAGTTTGCACATTTTGATTATGACAAGAAGAAGATAAGTTTTCGGAAAAAAGGATTAGAGGAATCTGAAACAAATAGCGTTCAGCCACAAAGGCGAATGCCGGAACAATGGAAACCGAAGCATCTGGAGATTCAAAGTAGGGCAAAGAAGCTTGTAAAAGTACAAACTGACAATATTTGTCCAAGATGTAATAGCTATCAAACGAAGGAAACTACTTTTCCAGCAAGAAGATATATTATTGATCTCGTTTTAACCAAGAATGGCATACAGAAAACCATTTCTCAATATTTTGGTTTCAAGGGATTCTGCAAGGCGTGTAGAAAAAATTATGAACCTCTTCTCATCCAGCAATATCCGAAGAATCAGGTTTATGGAAATGGATTTGGTGCTTGGATTATTCATCAGAGAGTGGCATTGCGTTTGCCATATGAGAGCATTGTGGAAGCATCGATAGAATACTTTAATGAGGAAATATCAGTAACGCTTCCTCTGTATTTTCTTCAAAAATTTTCCGTTTTATATTCAGAAACAGAAAAATTAATCATTGATAACTTATTGAAGAGCCTTTTTATTCACGTTGACGAAACCAGAGTAAATATCAGAGGTGAGAATTGGTATGTATGGGTGTTTACCAATGAAAAGTATGTTGTTTATAAATTAACAGAAACCAGAGAATCGACAATTGTGCATGAATTTTTCAAGAGCTATCAAGGTATTTTGATTTCAGATTTTTACCCTGGTTATGATTCTGTCGAATGTAAGCAACAGAAATGCTGGGTTCATCTCATTCGAGACTTGAATAGTGATCTTCAAGCCAATCCTCTTGACCAGGAGTTTGAAAATTTCATTTCGGAAATCCAGAATCTAATTATAGGAATTATGGAAACTATCCAGAAATATGGACTTAAAAGGCGTAATCTCAATCAGTTTAAGAAGCAAGTTGATAGCTTATATCAGCGAGTGCTTATAGATAGGAAATACAAATCAGACCTAGTGCTCAAATATCAGAAAAGATTTATTCGATATAGAGATAGTTTATTCACTTTTCTTGAGATTGATGGAATACCTTGGCATAACAATACAGCAGAGAGAGCTATTAGACCCTTCGCAATACAGAGAGAGATATCAAAAAGTCCTCTTCATGAATCTGCGACTCGTGACTATTTAACTTTATTAAGTATCAGGCAAACCTGTCGCTTCCAAGGTAAATCTTTTTTCAAGTTCCTCTTTTCAGGAGAAACGGATATCGATCAGTTTGAGGTTAGAAAGCGCAAACGCTAAATAGGCATTACAATACTGGGTCAAGGGAAATAAAAATTGGTTCGTTAATATATAGTGCTTCCACCATTGGCTCAAGGCTCACGATGTCCGGTTTTGTAGGCAATATTAGAAGGTCGCAGCCCTCGACTCTACCCTGACAGGTGTAGGTTTTTTACAATTAAGAGGAGTTAAAGCAATAAAAATCGTCAACAGGAGTATATAGTTCTCAAATAGCTAAGGTTCAAAAGTCCAAAGCAGAGATCGCGTTCTGCTTCTGCTTTTCAGTTACCCCTAGATAACGCTCCAAAGCTGCCAACGTTCGATGCCCCGATATCTCCTGTATGTGGCGCAATGGTATCCCCGCATCGCTCATCCTGGTTAACGCAGTCCTCCGAAAGCTGTGGGTACTAACGCCCTCAATCCCCAACCGCACACAGGTATCTCTGAGGATTTTGTCAGCACTGACCTTGTGAATATGTAACAACCCATGCCGACCGGGAAACAAGAACTCCTTGCGGCGGTTGGGGTTGTACTCTTCTAAATACTGCTTGAGCTTGGGATGCACTTGAATTTCTCTAGTGTCTCGCTTGCCTTTGGTGTTGACACTGCGTAGTACTAACACGCCTCTGACACCGTTGCTGCCAAACACATCTTTCACCGCCAAAGTGCAAGCTTCGTTGATCCGGCAGGCAGCATAAAGGCACACGCCAAACAAAGCGCGATCGCGTGGGTTGACAAAGCCCTCGCTAAATAGGACATTAATTTGATCGGGGGTGAGGATTTCTGCTCTGCCGAACCGGTTGATTTTCATAGGTTCTAGCCTACATGGTCTTTGTGCAATAACACAATGTAAGCGACCGAAAACCTATATATTCCGTGAGCGATGACACGCGCTTAACCCAGACTTATCAATCAGCCCGAAAGCGCAAACGCTACAACCCGCATTATCTCGTTGGCTGATTAAACTTGCTTATGTTTGCAACGCGATGGACACTTGCAGGTATGATCTGCACCAATAGGATTCGCTCATGTTGCGGCTGGCCTTTTACTAAAATAAATTTCCAAATAGCAGTGTAATAATTATTGCCGACTCATTATCAGCTTCAGGTAAGGCAACTAGGGTAGAAAACGTGTAATCACTCCCCAAAAGTATTGTATTGAGGTTCTCTGGCGATTTGGTTATAGAAAATTAATGAAGCGATTATTTGTCAGCTTGTTTCATGTTGTTACTTCAGTAAATACCACATTTTAAAGGAAATTTATTAGCGAGAAGCTAAAATTGCTAGGTAATTTTTAGGGCAATTAGCTTTTATTAAAGTTACTATTTTTCTCGGATGACATTTAATAAATAGAGCGAATAAGATGCACTTTAAAGCCATTAAAAATTGAAAATATATTAGCTGTATGGAATTTCATCCTTATGAGCCTTTTGACCAAAATAAAGCTCAAAAAACAGTTTGGGAAAAGTTAAAATCTGCATTTAAAGATGAAGAAGGGGTAGCGTTTTATCGTTACCCAATTTTTAATCGGAACGGGAATCTTCACAGAGAACCTGATATTTTACTTGTGCATCGAGAGTATGGGCTGTGGGTAATTGAGTGCAAAGGGTGCTACATAAATAATATTGCTAGCATTCAAGGTCATGAATGGAAAATGAATGATTGGCACTCAGAGGTTGAGACACCAGTGGCGCAAGCAGAAGACCAAATGTTTGCAATTAAAAATAGGCTGACAGAGAGAAGAGAAACCAGGGGGTTAGTAAGTTTTAATTTTCGGGTTGTACTTCCCTTTGTTAAGTATGAGGAATGGCAATCTAGGGGACTCGATAATTTTCCATCTACTCAGGGCGTTGTACTACTAGCTGAAGATTTAACACCAAAGACTTTTAGAGAAAAAATCATTGAGGGTGACAAACAAAATCCCCAAACAATGATGACTGATGAGCAGTGGGAGATGGTTAAAGCAGTCCTGGGCGGAACTTTACCATCTAAACCACCGCGCTCTGTTCCAACAGGTACACCTAGTAATAATCCTATTAGAGTTATTCAAGCTATTGAGTCTAAACTAAAAGTACTGGACGAGCAGCAGCAGAAGGTTGCATTTGAAATTCCCGATGGGGCGCAGCGAATTCGAGGATTAGCAGGCACGGGTAAAACGGTTTTATTTGCCAAGCGTATTGCTAAAATGCACGCCCGAAATCCAGATTGGAAGTTAGCTTTTGTATTCTTTACTCAAGCACTTTATGATGAAATTACTGAGCGGATTGCCCTCGAATATCGCGGTATGACAGGTGAAGAACCCAACTGGATAAACTTGAAAATATTACACGCTTGGGGAACAAAATCTAGAGAAGGTTTTTATCGCTCTTTGGCATTAAAATGCGGCGTAAACCCTAAAAGCCTTAATGATGTTAAAAATGAAATTGGTGCAACTTCTCCCGCAAAAAGTTTTGAATATATTTGCGATCGTCTCGAACAAGATGTTAAAAATATTCCCGTTATTTATGATGCAGTTTTGATTGATGAAGGACAAGATTTACCACCATCATTTTATAGGTTAGTTAGAAGTACCCTTTCTGACCCAAGAAGATTGTACTGGGCTTATGACGAAGCACAAGGTATTGGTTCTCTAATTGTCCCTCAACCAGTTACTATCTTTGGTAAAAATCCAGATGGTACGCCAGTTGTAGACTTGGGTGGTAATAAACTTCCAAATGGTGATATCACACCGCCAGTATATGAAGGTGGTATCAGAAAAGCTCATAACATGAATCGATGCTATCGTACCCCCAGACAGTTACTCATGACCGCTCATGCTATCAATATGGGATTATTTCGACAAGAAAGAGCATTGCAAGGAGTAACCAATAAAGAAGAATGGGAGAAACTAGGCTATCAAGTTTTGGATGGTGATTTTACTGACGCTAGCGTTAAAGCAGGAAAGAAGGTTACAATCACACGCCCTGATAAAAATAGTCCTCACCCAATTGACCAAGAAAATTTTGAAGCAAAAGACGCTGTTGGTTCTCCGTTAGTAATACAGCCTTTTGCAAGTGAGCATTCAGAACAAAAATGGATAGCCCAACAAGTTGCCGATGATCTGAAGCTAGGTTTCGACCCTTGCGACATTATAATCACTGGGCCTAGTGGTGATAACGAAAATAACTATTTTCAAAGTCTTCAAGAGGCTTTACGAAAACATGGAGTCAAAAGCTGCATTGCTGGGGTGGATACCCCACGCGATATTTTCCGTATGGACGGTTATGTGACAATCTCTAACATTTTTAGAGCAAAAGGTAACGAAGCTTGGAAAGTATACGCTTGTAGATTTGACTATGCGACTAAACCTTTAAGTTGGAAACAGGAAAGAGAAATACACAAGCGCAATGAGGCATTTGTTGCACTGACCCGCGCCCGTGTATGGTGCGTGGTGACGGGATTAGATTCCCCAATTTTTGATGAGCTACAAAAGGCTTTAGAGAAATACCCGAACTTTGCTTTTACTGCATTTAATAAGAAAACAATTGAAAGAAATAATGATGAAAATGATGATACAGAGGAAATGAAAACTCAAACCAAGTTACCTCTGCTTGTTTAACTCTATATCTCTTTGTGGAGTGCGATCATGGTCAACGCTGTCCTTCTAATGTCAATTTGAGAGCCTACGCGCCCCAAAAGCTTAATTTGACGTTCCTAGTACGAACGTCAAATTAAGCTATTACGAATGGTTATCTATGATCTGATTTCATCTAAATTGTAGACAAATTATATACATTAGTGTTGACAATCATGTAGACATTCTATAGACAAAAGTTTATTGTGTATACAAGGATGTATACAGGAGTATACGATATGGCTAGTAAAGTAATCTCGTTTAGGCTCTCTGATGCCGAGATTCAAGCACTGTCATGGCACAATAATTATTAGTCCACAATTATTGTAAAATTTCCTATTTTTAGAGTGGGTGTTCAGATGTTAATAACTAGTTTTTATTATGGGATGGAGATAGCTGCAAATTTTGCTCTTGATGCTGCGTTTCTTGGATAGCGGCTGCAATAAACTCTTCAATATCGTTGACAAATATTCCTAAAATTGAGCAGGTTTTTAAATTTCGATTAGAATGACCTAAATCTTTCCTAATATCTAGTAACATCCGTTCAAAAAACAACATTGTTTCGATACTAGATGTATAACTATCTGAACCTGTTTTGCTTGCAGAACTACGGAATTCCTTAAAGCTTTTAACAACATCATCTGAACCCCACATCACTAGTTTGGGGGTGATGTCAACCAAAAATGCTGTTACCTCTTCTTCTGTTTTTTGAATTTTTCCTAATTTAGTTGCAAAAATAATTTCAAAGAAAAAGTGAGTAATGTCTTCGTAAATTTTTACCTTATATTCTCTTTGCTCATTTCTGATTTGATTTTGAAAATTACTACCAACCGACAGTGCGGAACCAAAAACAGCTAGTACAACAGTAAGTGCTTGCCAGGGTGCTTGTTCGAGTGTAGAGAACAAAGTGATAAGCAACCAGCCAATTAGTGCTATCCCTACCAGCCCAAGACCAGTATTTTGCCAGTTAGTTTTCTGTTCCATTATTTAACCACGATTAGACGCAATTTGTAGTACTTATGCACTATAGTCTTTTTATCATAAAGCTCAAATAGCTGAACTAGTGTTGTTACGGATAAAGTCAAGCAGGATTTTTACATAGCTACACTTGGGTATAACAATATTAGAGATAAAAACTATAACCTCTTAACAGGAGTAACTAGCATTGGCACTTAAAGCCCCTATGATTAGGACAACCTCATCAGCTCGTGATGCTCAGACGAATTGGGGACACTTCGTTTAGAGCGGGTGGTGTGGGGGACGGGCAATAATTTACTCGTAGAGTAACCAAGACTCAGCAGCCCGCCCCCCCACACTCCGCTATCGCCACCCGCTCTACCCCAGTTCTTGACAGCTAAAAAAACATTTTTCTAACGATTAATCATCAAAATCAATTGGCTGACCGTTAAAATGCTTGTGAATGCTTTCGGGAGTCAGCCAACCAGGAATTGTGACCTTTTTATCTACTTCTGCATCCCCTTCTTCATTGTTTAAACCGTTAACTGTTGCAACTTTTAAAGGTGTCTTACCATCGGCGGTTTTGCGGTCAATTTGAATAGTTCCTCTGGCTCTACCTTTAGCAGTTCCATCACTTCCACCAACGGCAGTATTAGTGAAGAAATGGGCAATACAGACTAATCTTTCTTCAGCTTTTCTAGGGTCACTAAGAGATGCTTTAACAAACTTTTTGGCAGGTTCCTTGGTGATGTCTGACTCAGAATAGTTAGTGAATTCATCAACTAGTAACTGTTGCGGTTGCTTGAATGGTTGATTATTGATTCTATCTAACCAGCGCTCACGGGCATCATCAAAAGCAAGTCCAATCTCTTCTTCTGTTTGCGCTATCAACTGAGGGCTTAAATATTTCCATGCGTTTCTTAAATTTTCTCCTGCGTGTGCGTCTATCAGCTGATACAAGGGCATATCAAACAGATTTTCTCTAAGCATCACAATTGACGCTGCTAGGGTTGATTTACCGCTTCCCGCTTCTCCTAATACCCAAATGGGCTTTTGATTATCGATAATCTTCCACAGCCACCCGTCCTCATGATTCTTGAGTGCTTCGATTAAATCACTGATGAGGCGCTGGTCAGTCAAAGGATGATTGTCATTTGCGATCGCGCTCTTGGTTTTACCCTCAATCTTGCCACGTTCTTGTTCAGCTTTCGCCCTGTCTCGAAGATTCTCAGCAATGGTTTTATCCATCACTGAATGATTAACAGCACGGGCTTTCATAAAGTCCTCTAGCTGAATCCGAGCCTTGGCGCGTTCGTTTTCCTCATCGGTTAGCCCCAATTCTTTACGAGAATGAACGTCTAGGTCAGTTAATCCATCTTTCAAGCGTTCAGTGTAAAGCTGGGTTGAATGCTGCTTAATCTCACGTTTGTGCTTATTATGCTGCCAAGTTGCATAGTCGCCAGTCTTTTCGAGTTCCCCCAGTTCATAATCCGTGCGCTTGAGGCGGGAGCAACGCACGAGCAAGCAACCCACGACACCCCATAGCCCAATAACCGCAATTCCATATCCTTGCAACTGATTAGGGTTATCTGTGGGCAAATCACGCACCCATTGAATAGCATCGCCCTTGTAGGGAATGATGCTGCCATACAATCCGTAGCGCTGCCATTCTTCAGTCAGGACAAAACGCGGCTGGTTGCAAAAACGCTTATCTAGGGTTGCTTGACTCTCTACACCATTCGCTGACCTTGGGCAGAACTGAATTTGTGTCAGGTCGTAAGGCTGACGTGTTTGCGATGTTGCTAGCCCGATGACTGCGGCTACACCACACACACCAGCCAGCGCTAACTCGAAAACACCCTGTTTCATTCCCGCCCCTTAAAAATAATTGCAATAGAGCCAATGAATAAAGCCAACGCGACTGCAATACTTAACCAAGGGTCTGATTGCGGATTCTGTTTTTCAATGGTTTGGATGTCTTGGCTAATCTGGGACACTGTTTCTTTAGTCAAATTCTCAAAATATTGATAGTCTTTGACTGCTAACCAAGTTGTGATACCTGCAAACACCAAGCCCCCAGCAGTTTTTAAAACATTTTGCATATTATCTACCTCTAGTCCATCACTGTTGTAATTAACTCTCAAGCCTGTCAGCCCAGCCAGAGAGCCAACGCTGCACATAGAAAACGAGAGCGAAATTGCCAACCAGAAATTAACGCCACCGCCAGTTATTAAGAGATATTTAGCTATAAAGAATCCCGTAGAATTAAGCGACCAACCGACAAAGAATCTGGTCAATTTTTCAGTTGTATTGATAACATCTTTACGGTGCTGCTTGCGCGATTCCAGGTGTTCTATTAAGTCTTTTGGTAACGGCGTATCTGGGGCGATTTCGCTTACTACTCCCTCATTACCTTCTTCAATGTCGTATGTCATATCTGTATTAGGTATTTCTCGAACCCGTCAGCGCTCGGCTAAAGTTACTGACGGGTTTATTTATTAGAAACCTAGCAGAGCATCCTTGATTTTTTGTACAATAGAGCGCCCTACATATTGTTTTTTCGGCTTGAAGTCATCACGAGCGTTATCACCCATTTCTAAGTAATACTTGCCCAGTTCTCTATCATGTTGCAGGTCAATTGTTTGTTGTCTAATATCTGTCTGCAATTCCGTCTGTAACATCTTGTATTCCCCGTCAACTTGCATCATGTGTTTGTCCACCCATGTTTTCAGCAATAGATGGTCTGTTGATTGTTGATGGCGTAGCGCTTCTTTCTCCTTGGATGAAGCGAAATCAAGCTTCATTTCTTCTAGGATGTTAGCTAAATGAGTATCAGCTAAAATCGCTGACTGCACTGCCCTTTCAATCTTTTCGCCGCTAACACCAGCTTGTTTGTAGATGTCGCTCAGGACTATGTTTAAGTCCTCAGTCCCCTTGATAGCAGCTAGCATTTGCTCTCTAACTTGTGGGGCGAATTCACTAATTTTCGCCCCGTCATTACCCATTTGCCCTATCAGCTTCAGGGCTGACTTATCGCCTGTTAGCGCTCTGAGTACTAGGTTGCTAGATGCATTGAATTTAGTTTTTAATTGGCGCTCTAGGTGGCGTGATTTGGAAGTTACCAGATTCTTTAGCTTCATTGAACTTTTCACAGCGATATTCCTTTGATGGGGTAAATATTTGATTGCAGTGATACTCCATTCGCCTTACATATTGCTCAATAGCTGACTTTCGTTTGAGATATTGCTGATAACTTGATTGCTCTAGCATTGGCAGATACAAGCAGCTATACAAGGGTAAAATCACAGCAGCGAGTGCAGTTAAACTAACAGCAATTCTTGATAAGTAGCTCATTCTCACCCACCGAATACCCAAGCACTCAAGCAGCGTCAATTCATGACTATTGAGCCGCGTTGAGCCTTGCGAGAATTGAGAATTGGGTGCTTTTAATGTTTTGGCGGATGACTCCCATATCCGCTTTGATATCTCCTGAAAAATTGTTAACCTTTTGGTTTAATCTAGAAGCTCTGTTGCTAACGTGTTCTCGCAAGTCTTGGGCGTTAGTCTCAAATGATTGCTCAATGACATCAAATTTCTGATCAACGTAGCTCTTGATTGCAGCCGTTACAGTACTGATGAATTGGCTGTAGTCGGTAAAAGTGTCGTCAACGTTTTCAGCAATACTTAATGTTTCTTGTTCAGTTAACTCAAACCCCAGCGCCGATGATTGGGCTGTTACAATTTGACGCTTATCTGAGCTAGTTACAGTGATGCTGTTAATCTCTTGGGCAGCGATTGTAAGCTGACTGTTATCAAGTTCAGCGTCAGGTTGTGCATCTTCTGACCCTACTAGAAACGTTTCTTCAACGGGTTCATCAACTACAGATAATTGGCTTGTCGATTTGACTTTGAGATAGTCAACGGCTTGACTCAATTGCTCTTTGGTGGGATTGTCAAGGTCATCGCACTCGACAGCAAGCGCAGCTGTTGTGTAATCATCTTTAGTGAATCCTTGATAACCCTGTTTGTACAAACGAGCGCGGATATTGTTAGTAAATTTGTCAGACATGATGATTACTCCTTAAAGGGCTAGTGCTAAAACTGAGATCGTTGCGGATTTCATCGGTTGCGGTCGTCTGTTGATTGCCCATTTAGCAGCAACAAACGCAACAAGGGCTAAATCCTTGCTCTGATATGAGTGAAGGGCGTTATAACTTAGATTTGCTTGGCTAAACCAGTAATAACGAGTGCTGCGTGGTACATCGTCAAGATTGATTTTTAGATAGTCTGCCAGCGCGACTAGGAATTGCTGACCTGTGTATTGAACTTCTTCGGCATCATAGAAGTGTTTAAAGGCTTGCCAGCGTTCGCTAAAATCAGAGGTTCTAAAAGAAAAGGCTGGACACTTACGCTTCATGCCTGCATAGGTTTCAACAATGCTTATGGCTTTTTCAGATTCAATGGAGAGCGAGAAATATTGCTTCAAGGATGCGACTGTGCGATACCAAGTGATATCTGAAATGCCTTTTCCCGTGATGCCCTCGTAAGTTTCTTTGAGCAAGCGATACTTAGCTACATATTTTTTTGTTGCCACATTAACTCTGTTTTATTACTTGAGTGTGTATAAAATTGACCGACTATCCGTAAATTCCAGTTATTTGACAGGCTTATTTAGCTAGAAACAGTTATCCTGATACGCCAAATTAGCTAGGCACTATCAATAACCTTGGATCTTGGACTTTAGACAAATGTGAGACTGGAGTTTTTATCGGCTATAACCACGTAATAACAAGGTTTGTCAGCTTTCAAGACATACTGACACTTTCTCGTTTACCCCCACGAATACGCCCCTTTTGGACTAGTTGACGCGCTTGTACCAAAGCCTTTGGATGTTTTGCGCGGTACTAGATGTTACCAAGGGGTAGAACAAACTCAACTGTATTGAGTTGTTAGTTATCTCTGCTGTGTGCTGTTTATATAAGCTCGGCACTTCGTAGCAGCGTCTTAGCACCTTGTCACGATTGAGCTTTAAGTCGGCAGTCTTAGACTGACGCGGTAAAGGACGGAAATAGTACTGAGTGTGTCTAATACTGTCGCTGCTATAGAGATAGCGATAGAGAGCGCCATCGATACTGTAGGTTTTGGATTTGCTTAGGAGGGTTACGCATCCTACAAGCTGTTTATCGATCATCATTCTTGTCTCCCGCAACACACGCGCCTGTCAAGCTTGCACCCAGGAAGACCGCGATAGAGGCGATGGCACTTCCTTCAAAAATTTTGGCGTTGTAAATCCATGTAGGTTGATATTCCTCACCTCTACTTTCCTCAATGCGGTCAAACCCGTGACAAAAGATAGAACCAACTACCATAAAACTAGTAGTTACCAAGCTCACAATTGCTACTGATGATGCTCCATTAAGTATGAATGAGTTAATCTTTTCACGCCAATTTTTCACACGGCGAATGTGCATTACTGGCTTTTGTTCTAGATATGAATGCCACTCTGAATTAGTAAAATTCAAGGGCTTGGAATCATAGGGAACGTGAAAGTCAAGTAGTTCGCCTACTGCTTGGATTGCGTCGCCTAGCATCACATCTGGGGAGTATTCTAGTTGGCTGAATTCTTCTGAATCTCGGATTTCTCTGAGCCAGCGATCTATTGCTTCTAACCTTCGTAATTGATTTTGATTAAGCATTACTCTCTCAAAAGGTAGTTCGTTGATTGCTTCTAAGTTGCGTAAATTGATATGCATGAATCCTCTGTCCTAATGCAGACACGCACAATTACCGCGACCGTTGAAAATGAACGGACGCAATGCAGATATTGCTGTGAATAGTTGAATGCTCTCAAAACAGCGCTTGCAACCCTTGCAACCCTCAAAAGGAAGTCGCCTTAGCGTTTTGCGCTTGGGTATTACTTGCGTCTGCCTTAAGTTATTGACGTATCGATAACCTTGACACTAATATATTAATATCAATCAACTGATAATGTCAAGTAAACCTAGCTATCAACCGAATGGTATCTTTCAAATGCTGATAAACTGCAACAGAATTAGCTGTTAATATCAGTTACTTGTTATTGATGCCAGTTAGGAATAAAATCAAGCAGTTTGTTGATGATAGGGGCATTACCCGTTATCAGTTCAGAAAAGATACAGGGCTATCTGCAACCACAGTTTACGCTTTGTATGACAATCCCTGGCAAGTACCACACGTAACCGCGATGAACAAAATTTGTGACACTTATCGCGTTCAGCCTAGCGAGTTAATCGAGTGGGTTCCACCAGAAGAAGTCAGCGATCGCGTACAAAAAACAAAATAAGGAGGGAATCTGACCGAGGGAAATCAGGCAAACGACGGTATAGAGCGTGTTGAGGGCAAATTTGACCCACTAACTGAGACTAGATATTGGCTGCCTGCTGCTTCAGAGCAACACTGCAAACGGATAAGCAGAAAAAGGGGAATACGATTAGTTAAAGTTGTTGATACCAAGATAGAACCTTTACCAATAATTTGTATTTTTGAGGGATACCCAGATGAGTGAAACAACTACTCAGATACCCGTAAGCGAATTAATCCCAATGCTGACCGCGATCGCGGATCGTAACTGGGAACGTTTTAAAGAAGTTGAAAAACAATTCGTTACACAACACGGGGTAGAGGCTTGGGAAGATTTTTTTGCTTTCCGCCTTAAGCCAGCTTTAGACAAAGAATCTGATAGATGGCTGCTAGTTCAGTGGTGTAGCAAAGGTTTTACAGTGAAAGATGTAGCGTGAACTACTCTTGCGTAAACTCATAGGCACGTTAGCCCCATAAGGCAAAATCGAGCAGCTAGTACTATTTCACATCATTATTTTTTGATGTCGCCAATGTTAACAGTGAAAGACCTAACAAGCGATTTTCAACTCCCACTGCACAACGAAGCGGCGTTTGAAAAAATTAGGGAGGCGAAAGACTATGCGTCCACTCAAGCTCTAGCGGCTGGTGCTGCTGCGCTGGCTACAGGAGGCATAATTCATCCGGCTGGCTGGGTTCTTTTTGGATTGGCTTACAAGCCGTTGGTGGTAACTCAAAAACTTGCGCGGTTGGAAAAATTAGGAACCTTACTTTTTGATGAGTTTAAAAGCCTAGATGTACAAGTCTTCCCGGTAATTCCGGTAGAAGACAACAACCCTATCGACTTGTTTATTAGATTTCCACGAACAACTCACCTGTTTATCTCCATTCGCTCAAAAGGAGATAGAGAAATTGTCTACAACGAAGCTAGAGAGGTTTTACAAGTCAAGCGCAAAGACAAAAATGGATTAAAACTGTGGCAACCCTGCCCACTTGTGGAGTTAGCAGATTACGAGAAGTGGCTCAACAAGAACAGAGATAAGTTTTTGATGTCTTCCCGTGAAGCTCAAAAGACTCCCACAGCAAAAGTTTTAGTCTTATGGCCTCCTACCAAAGCGGCTAATACTCACAATGAACATCTTTATTCGGAGGTGGGAAGTATGAAAATTCTGGCTCTCAGAAGAAAAGGTACTGCGTTTGTTATTCAAGAGGAGGAAGTAATCGAGTTTGTCAGGGCTTGGTTAGCCAAGTACAGATAGGCTAAAAGGTGAAAACCCCGTGTCCCGTTGGGATACCGAGGTTTTCTGATTTTTATTCACGTGGAATTGGGGATTGGGTTGAACGCCTAATTAATGTCCCTAATAGTAATCTTATCAAACCTTTCAAGGTGTTAAGCCATTGTAACACCAGCAATCCAGACAGAAAGAGCAGTTTAGGATTTTTCTGTTTTTACATTTCTGAACGTTTGTATTAGAAGATTACTTTCGGGATAGCTCCAATTCCTCCAACACACAAACTGGAGGAATAGCTCTCATGTCACCATTACAACAATTTAATCACTCAGTATCGGCGCAATCAGCAGATGCTCAAGGGGCAAATTCTGCCTCGGAGACAAAACTTGAGTTGATTGAGAGTCGGATAATCAAGTTTGCGTTTAACGCCACTGGAAAAAACAAAGACTGGGACTTTAAGAAGCTGGCCGGTAACTTCATTGATGTAGAGGGCACTCTAGCCGATGTCCAGGAACATATTAAAGCAGGTCATGCCATCTGTGCCGGACTGTTAAACGGCAAATGGCGCAGTAAGGCCAATATTATCGGTTCTCAGTGGCTACTACTCGACATTGATAATTCCAATATCGCCCGTGATGCTTATGACAAGCCGATTAAAGACGAAAACGGGAATTACATCAAAGTTTACGATCACCAATTAACCATAGAAGAAGCCCTAGCCCATCCCTTCATTAAAAAACACTGTGCTTTAATTTACACTACTGCCAGTCATAAACCAGACTGGCATAAATTCCGGTTAGTTTTCCTTCTCCCCGAATATGTCCAAGGCGCTGATACTGTAGAAGCTTGTACGCGCTTCCTCATGCAGCAGTTACCGCATGATCCAGCTTGTAAGGATGCAAGTCGTGTTTTCTACGGCAGCACAGAGGCGGAATTCCCGCTAGTCAACCCTGAAGCCACTTTACCAGCAGAATGGATAAGTGAGGCGATCGCGATCGCGCAACAGGAGCGTGTTGAGTATCAGCTACGAATTCAGGAAATTGAGTCACGGCGTAAAGAGTGGCGTGAGATTTCCGTCACTGAAGGCTGGGACATTGACCAGCTAATCCAGAACGCACTTTCATTCATCCCACCGCGCACCCCAGGAAGCGGTAACTATGACGAATGCCGTCAGGTGTTGATGGCACTGGTTAACCATTATGGGGCAACGGATGCGGAAATTATAGCCGAGCAGTGGTCGCCCAGCATCAAGGGTTCAACTTGGAATATCCGCGCTAAGATTCGCAGTTTTAGACGTGGGGGAATCTCAATCGGCACACTGTTTCACATTGCAAAACAGTATGGCTTTCGCTTCCCTAAACGGCAGTATGAACCATATCAACGTGATCTTGGGCTGATTAGCCGTGAGCAATGGGAACTTGGGCGAGTCAGAGAGGACTTAAGCAGCTTCCAAAATTTATTAAAGCAAGCGATCGCTCCTTTGGTTTCGGCTGCCAAAGGATTTTCAGCAGCACCAAAACCAAAACCAGAACCCAAAATTACTACCGCTTTCCGGCAGGTAATTGTCTACAAGCGTGGCAATATCCCACATCGGAGCGAAGTTACTGGTGATATTTCTATTACTTGTAAGCAAGAGGAACATATTGCGGCCTGGGTCGAAGCGATTTCTAAGGGCTGGAAGCAGATTTTGGATAATTCTCATCCTGGGCTGGGCAAGTCTCACAATGCTGGACAACTGACCGCCGCACTTTTCGGGATTGAGAAACTAATTTACCAAGATGCCAACCACCGCAACCCCTCAACACTACCCATTGAAACTAACTTTGTTGACCTCCCAGTGCGGCACAATGGCTTAAAAATTGACCCCACCCGCACTACTCCGATGGGCGATCCGTTTCAATTGCGGACAAAAGCGGGTGAAATTCCCGATACCATCGGCAATTGTCACCGAAGTTATTTATTTGAAGGATTCCGTAACAAAAATTTTGTCAGTTTGGATTTTGAAGAAAGTTCTATTAGCCCCATCTGTGAGGGTTGTTCTCTCAAAAATCAATGCCGTTTCGCTCATGGTAATGGTTTTGGCTTCCGTTATCTTAAACGCAGTGCAATTCAAAATTTCTCCCAAATCAGAGCGCATCCCGACTCTACACCAGTTACCTTAACGGGAGCGGCAGGTATTCCTTTTACCGTTGGGCGGTTATGGGAAGAAGCTGGTACACTTATTCAGCCTGTACAAGAAATCCAAGTTAAGTTAAAAGATTTTGATACTACAGTCGGACAACTAGCTACAGCCTTACCGCCTGAGCAATGGTCAAAACTCCAGCCCGTTTTACAGACAATGCGCTCGCTGCTCACCCAAGATATTAAGCCCGATTCTCGCTATGGCTTTGATGATGCGGCATTAAGGACATTTTTACCCGAATTCCCCCAAGATTTAGATGTTGAAGGGATTAAGCAATTAATAGAGCCTAATTTAGATTTTCTCGCTGATTTAGATTCTCTCGATATCCAAGCTGATCAACAACTTCAAAAAAGTGCCGCCGCCCGCTTTGCTGCCAAAAAGCTAGTTAAGGATAGCGCAAAACAAGCGGGTAAGGATTTTCTAGAATTGCCCTTGTACTGGTTGCCTGACTTCCTCGAATCTTGGAAGGGTGAAGGTTTCTTGGCTTGTAAATGGGGTGTCCTCAGCATTTATCGCCGTAATACCAAGTATCAAGACTTGGCTAACTCCGCCCAATTTAATATCTACCTTGACGCTACTACCACGCCAGAGCAATTGAAATTGAAGCTTGCCTACAATGACCCCGTGCTAATCATCGAGCAGTCACGCCCCGACTACAGCAATTTAACAGTAGTCAACGTCACTGGACTGGGTAAACTCTCCAAAAATCGTTCCCCTTCCTTAACTGCCCGTGTTAACGCCCTCAAGGAAACCTTACTCAAACTCCACCAATGTTTGGGCATCATCGAGTGGAAACAAGTTGCATCTGAAGCAGAAGACCGCATTGAGTACGGTCACTTTGTCGATGGTCGTGGCGTTAATCGCTTTAGTGACACTGACGCAATCGCTAGTTTTGGCATCCCCTACCAAAACATCGGCACGTTGGCAGCACATTTTCAAGTGATGACTGGTTTTAAGGTCAACCTCGAAGACAAAAACAGCACTTTTCAACAGTATCTTATCCAGTTAGTCAGGGCTGAAATTATCCAAGAGATTGGCCGATTACGCGCTCATCGTCGCTCCAATCAGGAGCTAACTTTCTACTTCTGCGCTGACTATGACCTCAATTTTCTCCTCACGGAACTACCAGGCGTGAAATTAGAGGTTGTTGATGCCTGCGATTTCTGCATTGAAGCTGGTAGCCGCGACCAGCAGACTCTCCACGCTATAGTCAACGCTTTCACCCACCTTTGGCAGTCACACCAGAAAATTGGACAAAAGGCGATCGCCAAAATCATAGACACTACCCAAGGATGGGTGAGCCGATTTACCCAGAGATGGGGGGGCTGGCAGCACTTTAAAAAATTATTACTCCTGCTATTAGATAGTCTTAATAGCGGTAGTAATAAAAATTTGGCTGACTTAGACGAGGATGAAAAGTGGTTAGCGCGTACATACTTCCCGATGTTGATTGCTGAATCGGAGTCATCACCAGAAGATGCCTTAGAACACGTCGCTGAAGTTGCCACAATCTTTACTAATACTGCACTGCGGCGGGTTTTTAACTTCTGCACGCCGATAGTTTTGGCTGACTTGCTGATGATTATCTTGCGTTGTTTACCCACTGAAGTGTACTCAGACCAATCTATTCTAAGTGCCTTTGGCTTGTCGCAAGTGACCTGTAACTCGACAGTGACGCTCTAAAATTTATCGATTTTTAATTTCTACTGACCTATCAGTAATAAAAGATGCTCTCCTTCATCATTGCGTACTTAATCATTGAGTGAGCGTCCCGTTCACTATGCCTTGAAACGCCCCACCAGAGGTTTGTACAGCATGAGTGCATTAAGATTACTGCTTTCTACGGTAAAGAGTAAGGTGCTTTGAAGGCGAGTTAGGGTGCAAGTAGTATAGTCATCTAGTATCCCTTTATCTCACGTCTAGACTGAGTTGTTTACTATAACGTCTCACTAAAAGACAAGCTCTGCATAACGACCAAGCTCACCCGCTGCTGGAAGCCCGAAGCGCAGGGTTGAAGGCAGTCGGGTGCAGCGCCTTGTTCTGTCGCTGTCAGGGACTTTGGCAGTCTGGATGTCTGGATTCGAGACAGTCGTAGGTGAATTAAATCATTCCGATCTGTTCGGGCAAAGCGACTGCATAGCCATCTGTTTGTATTCATCCAGTCCCGACTTCAGCGCAAATTCCGCAAGTGCAACGGGATAAGAGGCAGTCAATTCAGTCACATGATCTGCCATCTTGGGAAAAACGCGCCCGCCAGCCTTAGCATAAGCCGCGATCAGCTTATCGAGAGCGTCTTCGCCGAACGTATGGTAATGGGCAACAAAATCAACGGCTGGATCATTAATGGCTGCCTCAGTCCAGTCAATAAAGCCGGTTACTTCTGTCCGTGCATTGATAAGAATATGTCCAGCGTGCAAATCGCCGTGGGTCAGCACTGTTTCATGCGACCAAAACACATCGTTCTGGAGCCAGCGTTGCCAGCGGTCCCACAATTGCTGGTCAACTCCAAACTCGCTTCTAACCACGTCCATTCTTTGCTTCATGGTCGCACGCACCTCTTTGGCGGTCGCAATTAAAAGACCGGCAGAGTGCGCCTTTTCAAGGCTAATGTGATGGAGAGAAGCTATGCCTTCAGCCAGCGTTTGATGAAACTGCTCAGGTACATTGTTTTCGTCAATTGCCCAAAGATAGCATTTTGCTTCTGGATCGACCGTGGCTGTCGGCACACCGCTTAATGCTTTATACGCAATGAGTTCATTTGTAGACACAATCCACACAGGTACCTCTACAGCCAGAAGAGGAGCGATCAGTTCTAACGTGCGTTTTTCCTGAGCAACCGACGGCAGAACATCCTCGCGTCTGGGAAAACGTAAAATCCAACGTTCTCCCTCCGTGTCCGTAGCCAACACAACTTGGAAATCAAGTCCGGATTCGTTGAATTGCAGCGAATCTGCCTGTATGTCCAAACTATGTTTATGTGCCAACTCAAGAACTTCCTGGCGCGTTTTTTCGCTCATGTCTTTTATTATCGCATATCAGCCAAGCCGCGCTGCGACAGAACGGTTCCAATCACCGGACATAAACACCCCGTGCTACTCATCAACCAATTGACTTTGTTCCGGTGCATTGGGATTGTGATGCCTAATTAAACGATAAGTTTGTTGTCCGTACATCAGTTGTCTCTTTAAATATGAACAAATACTTTATCGACTTTGACCTCAATAATTTCTGGTCAGATAACGAATACGCCAAAAACTATCAATCTGCACCAGTTATCTACGATTTAATTGAAGTAGTTGAAAAAGAGCTTGGCTTCAAACTACCCCAGTCCTATATTGAACTAATGAAAACGAGAAATGGAGGTATACCTAATAAAACTTTCTTTGCGACAACTGAGGAAACTACTTGGGGAAATAGAATCGAAATAGAAGGAATTTTTGGGATTGGTGTTGACAGTTCAGCTTTTGCTCTGTGCGGAGATAATGGCAACCAATTTTGGATTAACGAGTGGGGCTATCCCGATTTTGGGGTTTATATCTGTGACACGCCTTCAGGCGGACACGATTTGATTATGCTGGACTATCGCAAGTGCGGCAAAAATGGCGAGCCGGAAGTAGCTCACGTTGATCAAGAGGACGACTATAAGGTAACAACCATTGCCAAGAACTTTGAAACGTTTATCACAGGTCTAACCGGGGATTAAGCCGAAAAAATGGGTTATTTTTACAAAACTTTACAAGGCTGTACCTGGTGACATGAACCTTCTATTTCCGCCAGATTGGCCGATTACGCGCTCATCGTCGCTCCAATCAGGAGCTAACTTTCTACTTCTGCGCTGACTATGACATTACTTTTCTCCTCACGGAACTGCCAGGAGTGAAATTATTGGCTGACTTGCTGATGATTATTTTGCGTTGTCTGCCCACTGAAATTTACTCAGACCAATCCATTCAAGCGTGCTATTGCCCCGGTGCAAACGGTACTACAACTGCGTCACCATCTTGCAATTTAACATCTTGACTTAAATCTTCTGCTGATAAATATTTGTACAAGTTTACATCAATAGTTTGTTTAGTTTCATTAAATACTTGTCGGCGGATTTGAACTCGACGAACATCAGCATTTTCGGTAATTCCACCTGCCGCCTGAATTGCTTTAGTTACAGTAGCCGATGAACAGGATTTTGGGCGTTGCTGACTCTGTGGTGTTGTTGCCAGCAGAGAATAACCTCCTGGACGCTGGACTTCTCCAATTACAGCAATATAAATATAATGTTGTGTATGGCTTTGTGCATTAGATTGTACTTGATTAGGTTTGTCGGCACACAATTTGGTTTCATGATCCGGCAACGGTACCGCTAATACTGGCAGACAAGCTACTTGTAGAGATAAAACAGTCGTCAAAAGCCTGATGTCAGCCAAATTTTTCATAAAATCAACTCCAAGATGCGATTGCAATACACCGATAACCAAACAAGACTAAAATTCTTTTTGTTGAGTTTCTAATTTTGACAACTTCCAAGTTTTGGCTGACTTGCTGATGATTATCTTGCCTTGCTTACCTACTGAAGTTTACTCAGACTTTGCCCCAATGCAAGCCGTAACTAACCCGACAGTGACCTGATAAAATTTATCCAACTAAAGCTCAGGTCGTTGCTTTTCTCTTATCTTCCCTAGCTTTTGCATCTGTCAAGCTAGGGCCAAAAGCTTTATGACACTGGGACAAGATGCTACCTCAAACTGTAGAACATATACAAAAGTAATCCATATTCCTAAGAGAGAGGGCTGTCTGCGCCGCAAGCTAACTAAAGACCACTGTTTCCTGGTGTTCTCTAGTTGGCAAGGAAACGAGTTCTACATCTGCCTCACTACAGCTAGACAAAGAAGTAGAGCGTTCACTCATGTTGGGCGCTCTTTTCTTTTTTGCTGTTGAGAACCAGAATCAGCGGTTGCCAAAAGCTTATGTGGTTATCGGCTCCTTATTAATAAGGAAATCTACAGTACTCTTGCACCTTTCTCAAGTCAAGGTTATATTTAAGCAGGTGTGCAGTTAGTTGCTGGTTTTTCCTAAGCTCTAACTATATGCTCCTGGTATTAAAGATACATCCAAACCTCAGTAACTCTATTCTCTCAGTTGCTGGGATTTTTATTTGCCTACCATAGCAAGAGGTTTACGCTTCCGTGTTTTTCATGTGTTTGTTGTTAGTATTCTTTCGTTGTCTCTAGTTTTAAGAATCTCAATCTCAGGCTTCCTCTCTAGCAGTTTTCTACGTTCTTGCTGGTCTTTATCTATCTGTTTATCGAAGTCAGCCATTAGTCTCTTGTTGGTCGCTTCACTTTCTTTAACCATTCTGGAGATCATATCTGACCTTTTTCTGCTTTGCTCTTGCGCTGCTGGCTGTTATTTTCTTTTGCCCCTCGTACTCTTAACAGGTGTTTCTTCAGCTTCGCTGCTGCCAATAACTGCTTGCTGATTTTCAGTAGCAGAATTTGATGGCATACTATTGTCGTCGCTTGACTCTGCCTTTTGACGGCGACGACTGCTTTTCTTCAACTCACCGATTAAATATTTGATTCTGCTGCCAGCCAAATTAATACCCAGACCCTTCAGCATTTCTGCGACTTCATCATAAGTGTAGCCGTACTTAGAAGAAGTCAGCTTCTCAATGTACCGTCTCATTTTGCGAACTGCGTCTCTGTCTGATACAGACTCTCGCTCTTTCGGCTTCTGCTCCTTAAGCGCTTTGATAGCTTCATCAATCTTCTCTTTTGTAATTACTTCTGAATTCTGATGCTCACTCATGGTTACTCATGAATATTGATTAACTGATAATTATCGGCTATTTGAAATAATTTTTCCCAATTGATTTTCAAAATTCTACAAAAATCGGCTATTGCGGCTACGCCGAATTACCTCTTCGTATTACGGCTACGCCTTATATTTTTTAGTGTGGCAGCTTCGCTGGTATTCTTATTCAAGCTAATGCTAAAAAATCTGACTATTACAGCTACGCTGAATCAGAGAATTTTACTTAAAACAGCTACGCTGAATTATTTTTTCGTATTGCGGCTACGCCGGACTATTATATTGTGTGGCAGCTTCGCTAAATCTAGAATTTTCATATAGCAGCTACGCCGTTTTTATCTCCTCTATGGCGGCTACGCCGAACCAGAATTTATCTCCTGCTTGATTTGATTCAAATTCCGGCTACGCCGTTGCTATCCTCCCCTGTAAGTTGTAGGATGGTCAGCAGCACGGCTACGCCGAAAGTACTCTCGCCCTCAGCCCCCTCCTGTGTCCTCCGTACACCCGTAGCACTCTATACCTCCCTTACCCCAAAAATGGGCTTGAAGCCAGCCATGCCTCAAAGCTTACGCTTTGTCTCGCTTCGCTCGAACGGCAGACTGGTTCAAGTGGGGAAACCCCCCTTGAAAAACCCCCCTTGCAATGTCCCGATATCTTCTAGAATTATGGCGAACCGCAAGCAGTCAAAAGCTCTAGTCCGAAAGCATATTTTTCCAGTGAGATTAAGTGATATCGAATTGGATCTGCTGCGAATAAAATCACTTGACGCGGGGATGTCAGCAAGTGAACTGATGAGGCGCAATGCATTGATGCGTCCATTGCCCAAACGGTTGAGTAAAATTAGCTTGCAAACATATTGGGAATTAGGACAAATTGGCAACAACCTCAACCAGCTTGTTAAGGCAACCAACACAGCCTTAAAAATGGGGCGAACTTTACCTGCTGATCCAAAACTACTAAGAGAACTTTTAGAACTGCTGCATCAGTGTAGACGAGAGATTGCCCAAGCTGACACGGAATCGGACGACTGGTCAGAGGAGGAAGACGAAGAGGATGATTGGGAAGCAGACCAAGGGTAGAGGTTTTCGCCATCTGTTAGATTACTTAGAATCCCGTGAAGAGGCCAAACTAATCGGTGGCAACATGAGCGGGAGAAATGCCCGTGAATTGGCGCGGGAATTTAAGCTATCTCGACAACTAAATTCAGATGCAGATCGAGTTGTTTATCATGTCTCACTGTCAGCAGCTAAAGACGATAAATTAGATGATGAAAAGTGGAGCGAAATCGGCGATCGCTACATGAAAGAAATGGGGTTTGATGCCAATCAGTTTGTCATCTTCCGCCACCATAACACTGATGATGACCACATCCACATTGCAGCCAGCCGGATCAGGATGGATACAGGGCTAGTAGTGCATGATTCCTGGGATTATGTACGCTCTGAGAAAGTGCTGCGACAAATTGAAATTGATTATGACCTAGTGCAAGTGCAAGGCAGTAGAGAGAAACTACAGCGTACACCCAGCACTGGACAAATCAGACGTATAAGGCGCGAACAAGAAGAGTTTGAACTAGGTAAACTTGAGCGGCCACCAGGACGCACTATCAAAGAGGAAGTTCAGCAGACAATTGATAGGGCTAGAGTTGATAATCCCCAAATGCCAACGCTGATCATGCGCTTGCAGCAAGCAGGAATTAGTGTCAGAACAGGATTTACCAGAAATGGGAAGTCTAAAGGCATTTCTTATGAGAAAGATGGGCAGGCTTTTAGTGGTACACAGTTAGGTGCAGCTTATACCTTCCCCGGTTTGCAAAAACATCTTGGCGTTGACTACCAAACAGAACGTGATGATGAACCTATTCATGAATTGCTTCTCAAACCTGTTAAACCACTCCCAGTTGAGCAGTTAGAAAAACTCTTTCTTCTTATTGAACGCAAACACCAACAGCCTCAGTTCACTCCACCACCAGAGGATAAAGTTGTTTGGCAAGTATTGCACAAGTACTTAAGCGAGAAACGCTATATACCAGATTATATTCTCCAAGGATTACATGGTAATCAGTTGCTTTACATGGATGAGCAACGAAATATTTTGTTTATCAAGCGTAATTTAGATGGTGAAAAAACTGGCGCATTAGTTTGGTCAAAGCCTAGACAAAATCATCGCACTGTGGAGTACGACCAAAACACCTCTACAGCAAATGGTTGGTTTTATCTGAGATTAGGAGGGCAACCAACGGACAAGGTAGAAAATGTCTTTTTGTGTTCTACACCAATTGATGCGATGTCAGCAGCCACCTACCTGATCTCAAGTTGCAAAGGGCTACCACCAACTAGAACCATGTTGATAGTAGCTGATGACCCGAATAACCTACCTATGGAATTTCTCAAGAGTTTCAATAGGGTGGTCGTAGCATTCAATAACGATGAGCAAGGGAATCTTGTGGCTAGTGCAGTATTAGAATTGTTGCCACAGGGTAAAAGGCTCAAAACCCATAATCCTGATTGGAGTCAGGAACTAGAAGCTCATTTGAGGGAGGAGCAACAAAAGCTCATACAGCAGGATCGTGGTTTTAGCCTGTGAGCCACGCTCCCGTAGACCGAACTCGTTGCTGCCGAGGCGAGGCTTTAGTTTTTACTAGCTGGGTAGTTAAGAGAGCAGTTTTTTGAAGTACATTTGCAACACGAAGGTATTATATATTCTCAATAATTTTGAAGTTATTGAGAATGAAACAGGCGATTAAAATTTGCTGTAAGTCATAGTCAGTAAGCATTACGCCCGAATTTTTCTCTAAAAGTCTTATGCTCAACTGGTAGTAGTAGGGCTACTCTATAGCTACCAGTTGGGGAATCATCAAATTTTCAACAACTCGCTTTTTTACTACTCAACTGGTAGCTGTGTGTCACCAGTTGAGCTACCCAACAGCTACTACTTGGGTAAGGTATTTATAACTACTATTTTAATACTGGTAAACTACATAAAATCTATGTAATAAGTGGTGTTTGCAGCAAGCTTTGGTGGGCATCACTGTGCCAAGAGGTTATGTAATTAAATTCCAGATGAACGAGCCTCGTCTACTTTGAGGGTGGTTCCTGTAATGAACTTAGCATCATCTGATATTAAAAAGCTAACCGTTTTGGCAAGTTCTGCATAGGTAGCTGGACGACCCCACATCAAATCATCAGGAACGTTCCAGCCTTCTAATTCCTCAAGATTATCGGCAACAAAGAAAGGAGCGATCGAGTTCATGCGAATATGATCAGCCCGATATCGCTTGGCATAGAGTTTGGTGAATCCTTCCATTGCGGCACGAAGTGTTCCACTGAAAGGAGTTCCAAGTGTTGGTTCTTGAGAATCGCTTGCGGAAATGTTAACGATCGCACCACCCCCAAGTTGACGCATCGGTTCTGTCACCAGTTTTGCGATGCGAACCACGCTCAGAAACAACATCTCAAAATTCTCGCACCACATCTCATCAGAAATGTTGAGTAAATCAAGGCGCGGTGGATCACCAAAACTATTTACGACCGCATCAATTCGACCAAACTTATCCAATGTGGTCTGAACTAATCGCTCTAAATCTTGCAGTTTAGACATTGAACCTTGTACAGCAATTCCGCCAAGTTCTTGTGCTAAATCTAAAACACTTTCACTTCGCGCCATCAATGCAACCGTATATCCTTGAGTCGCTAAATGCCGCGCACACCCTGCACCAATTCCACGACTCGCTGCCGTTACAATGACAATTTTCCTCGCATTCATCTTTATTATCCCCCAAGACTAACCTCAAATCAGGATAACCTTTGATTTAGAAGTACAAGCGACACTTCCTTGCTCAGTTGGGGTTAGAAAAGGTTAAACGGTAAATGAGTTCGTCGGAAAGTTTACCCTTAACGAACTCTGCGGTTTTATTAACTTTGTACAGATCAAACCCAAGCTTCAATAGCACCTTACGGCAGGCATAGTTTTGCTCGTTCACCGAAGCGTATAGAGCAGGAAAGTCGAATCGCTCTTGGGCAAGGGCGATTGCTTTTGAGCAGTAAGCAGATGCATACCCCTGTTTTTGGAAGTTCGCAAAAGTCATGAAGCCGATTTCTGCGTATGCGTCATCGAAAATACCTATCTCGACAACTCCAACAAACTGGCGTTGCGGAAGTATTGCCACCCACTTGAGCCAAGTCATAGTGTCGTTGTCTGGTGATTTTTCCAGTGCAGCAAACTTGAACTTTTGCTTAAGCTCGGTGAAAGTCGGTATCTCATCTTCTAAATATTCGTATAAAATAGGGTCGCTGAGGTGTAAGTACAGCGTCTCGGCGTGGTCTTCCGTCACTTTTTCTAGATGTAAGCTAATCGAGGCTGTATCCATGTTTTATCCTGCTCATAAGAGGTTTACTTATGAAATGAACCGCAAATAAGAAAATTAATAAAAAATCAGATTACTAAGTTCAAAAGTTTAATTTGTCATGGTTTTAGTAGCCACAACCGCGTAACAGAGATGCACAGCATTGGCTCTCGAAAGCATTGATTTCACTGGGCTGTATTCACCAATCTAAGAAAATTTGTGATAAATTTTCTTACTTGAGAGCAATATATCCTATTGTTAACATCTGCTGTAATGAGGTGTTCTCTGCGGGAGTAACAAAAACCTTGCGGGGAGACAAAATACCCTGAAAAGCTTATAGATTAAAGAATGTGGCAATTTATGGTAAAACAAAAAGAGCCTTTGTTTGCAACAA
>NZ_JACJQM010000054.1:0-38014 GCF_014696655.1 Nostoc sp. FACHB-888
GTGATGTTTTTTCTGTCAGACGTTCCGCGATTACAACTATCGCTATAAATACCCCAGGCATCAATCTTTTTAGTTATCTCACCCCATTCAGATTAAGAAAATCAATCATTATAACACAAAATCAATTCTGCAAGAGGTCTAATCACCCAAAGAACCGGAGGGTGCTGTTCTAACAATGCCCGAATACTCATTGAGCGTAACTGCTCAGGGCTGATGTACAGCAAACCTTTGGAACCAGAACGCAGTTCTGATAATCGCTGACGACGTTCTGCTGCTGAGAGATTGCTGTTGATAAAAGTGGCAAAGAAAAAACCAGCTTGTTCTAAATCTGCTACCTGATCTGCCATTAATGCTTGTAGCGGTGAAATGACAACAGTCAGCGCTTTGTGCCTTTCGTGGAACATGAAAGCTGGTAATTGATAGCATAAAGATTTACCACCGCCAGTAGGCATGAGAACAAGCGGACGCTCATTATTAATAATTGCTTGCACAGCTTCTTCTTGCAAAGGTCGAAAACTGGGAATTTCAAAATATTCCAAGTAAGAGCTGATAGCAAATTCATCTGTACTTAAAGGACGCAAATTCTCAAGTACAGCTTGAAAACTATTTAAATGTCTGAGCCAATCACAAAAAACCTGCTTCGATTCATTGACATTGCACTCATAGTTCCAAGCCAGTAATCCCGCCACGCATAATCTTGTCTCAAAATTATAAGTTTGCGGACTAGACCATAACTGCTGCAAATAGGATTGATTTATTCCTTTTAACATTGTTTCTGGCAGCATTTCTATGGCGGGTTGTTCAATTTTCAAACCAAGGCGATCGCTGAAAAATTGTTGATATGCAAGGTCTGCATCTTCGCAACCACAAGTCAGGAGCCAAATATATACCTGTTGTACTTCATCAGGCTTTTTAAATAGTGCTTCTAATTGTTGACCAAGTAATAATCGAGTTGCCTGTGCGTCTTCTAGAGGATTATTACTTGAATATTCACTTTGCTTATAGTCTTTATTTAGCTTATGGGAATGCTGTAGGGGGAAAGCGAGTATTGATAGTTCTAAAGTGTCAATTATGTGCCAAGAAGATAATTGAGGTTCTTGCTCAATCAGATAAGGGTAATCAAAGCGGCGGAAGTTGTGACCGCATACTGCTAAATTACTATTTTTCAACTTTCTTATTTCTTCGTAAGCTTGATTTAGATTTTCTTGATAAAAATCTTTTGTTAAATTTAGAGATACCAATCCTATGCGGTATATATTCTTTTCACTATTAATTTCTAAGTCTAAATAAGCATAAAATAAGTCAATATTTGATAAATCTTGCATGAGAATCCCTGATTAGATTGCTTTTTCGCAATTTCATTTCTAAAAAATTACCAACTCAACTTACCCTGACTTTGTTCAAAAATTTTAGCACCGAGTACTTATTTGTCAATAAATAGTACAAAAATACTATTAGTTTAACTCATGTATGCGTTGCCAATTTTGTTGTGTAATTTGTAGCGTTCGGCTAATGAATTACAATCAAAGTCTTCAAAACAGGGTCTTGTTTTCAGTTTTCCCTCAGCAGTAGCTTTTCTAACACAAAAGCTCCCAAACCGAATCTTCGCGCCAGATTTTCCACCAACACGCCAACAGGGCTTTCGGTAATCTTGGGATAATCAATCGATTTGAGAGACGATGGACTAACCTCATAAGAGCGATGTCTACGACGGGCTGCCTACGCTACTTCCTCTATCCCCAGATTCCCGCTCATCAGCAGCCCATCACCAGCAACCACATCCTGTGATACACCAAAGAAGAAGCTCAAAGTCGCGGATGCTGTCTATGATGCGGTGGCTTGTGGTGACTTCTAAATTTTGTAATGCCAACTTCAAGATTATTCCTTTTTTGCGTAAAGTACGAAAATTGAGGTGAATAGTACTATATAACGGTACTTATTATGGATAAACCGGGGACAACAATAAGAGTCTCCTATATAATTTACTTCTATTAAAAACTGCTCTGGATTAACTCCAGGGCAGTTTTATGTTGAGTCGATTAGCCCTAGATTAGTAATCGCTATGATATTAGATAGGGTTTATCATTTATCAGGTGTCTAACAATCTACAACAGCAATGCGAACTCTGCCAAAGAGAGATGGAATCTTTGACTGTCCATCACTTGGTTCCGCGACAAAATACCAAACGCAAAAAACAAGACCCAGGCCCAACAGCAAATATTTGTTCTGCCTGTCATCGACAGATTCATGCTTTATTTGATAATAAACTGTTGGCCCTTGAACTCAACACACTAAACAAGCTCAAAAATGAGCCGCAAATGCAGAAATTTTTGGTTTGGGTAAGAAAGCAAGACCCAGGTAAGCGAGTATCAGTCCATCGCTAAAAAATAAGGTGGGATGTGATCGCACGAGTTGCACCCCAATATAGATGCAGGGCAAACGCATCTAAATTACTCTTGATCACAACGAAGGTTAAAAACCAACGAAAAAATGAGGATTTCGCGTTTGATTATTTTTTAAGCCCCAAACAATCGCCAAATATTTTCGCAATAAGCAAGAGTTAATGACATTATTTTTAAGTATATTCTCAATAGACTTTACTTGTTGACATGATGCGGCCGCCCTGAATATAGATGCGCTCTTGAATTTAAAGTAGTAAGTAAGGGTTATATCAGTTATTGTAAACATTACTATGACTAACTCTCAACCTCCACTGCCACAACCCGAACTAGAAAGAGCAGGAATTACATTTGAGCAGTATGAAGAATTTACTCCAGAAAAGTTAGAACTCTGGGACGGATACCTGGGCTATGGTGGACAAAACCAACTTGGGTTTCATTTAGCTGTGTTAAGAAATATGGGACTACTCACGGCAGTTAGCCACACACAATTGTCGTTGTGGATAGAAGCCCTAGACCGTCATATTCGGGAAAAACTAGAAACCATCAGCGCTCAACCAGAAGTAGCCGAAGCTATGCTAAATCGCCTGAATCGGGCAATGTCAGATTTGGCAGCAGTAACAGAGTATTTAGAAGGGTAGCAGACAAATTCCTACAGTGGTATCTTTTATGCACCAGACTAACCAGCGATCGCTTGGTGTCAAGAGCGATTTCCAGATTCGACTGTCAATCAAAACTTTTTCTCTAGGAATCAAGTAAGGGCAATCGCTCACTTTCCAAGAGAACCATCGTAACTATCCTCCCACACTGCCATGAACTCTTCCCACTCCTCGTCTGTCTGGGGTGCTTTGTCTTTGGTCAGTCCCACTATTCGCGCTAGCTTCCTGGCTTGGTCTAAGCTCTCGCCAAGCTCAACCAACTGGTGTTCTAGGTTGGGGTCGTAGCCTTGGGCTAGTAGCTGGGTATATTCGGTATCGGTCATGCCGAGGTTGTGGATGTTGGTCATGGTTAGGGGGCGATCGCTTATCATAACCCATATATAAGTTTCCTCTAAGAATTATGCTGCTTTAACTGTGACCTTGAAGCACTGTCTCCAAACGACTGGTAAATTCGGATGAGCGATCGCACTTGAATTAGGCGGCTACGCCATCGCACCACTATCAAGCAAGTATCACATAACCAAAGAAATTCTTAGAGGAAAAGTCAATGACCCATTGAATAATCAAATAGGACGATGTATGTAATAGATGTGATCGCTCTTGCAAGCGGGGCGTAGCCCATCGTCCAATAGGTTTAGTTAAGCAAATTTATCTGTTAAGGCAGGCTGTTCTTGAGCAGGGGAGGCAGGGGGAAAGAAAAAAACTGTATTGGCCCATCGCCCTCTTTCCCCCAGAACTAGAGACAAGCGCTTGCAAAGTGTGGATATAGCGTAGGGTGTTAGATGTATGCCCCAAAGTCTGCTGTACCAATACAGGTGTGCCCCGGTCTAAACTATGGCTAGCGTAAGGCGTAGCCCGCCTTTGGCATCGCCGTCTTCAGTTTCTTAGAGGAAACCTTTATAGTTGGCACAAGTAATTCTAAAACTGTCTTGAAAGAAAACTTATGGTTATTACACAAAGACGTAAACTTGGACGTTCAGGATTAGAAGTATCACCACTATCTTTTGGTGGCAACGTGTTTGGCTGGACAATTGATGAAAATAGTTCATTTGAGATTTTAGATCACTTTATAGCGGCTGGAGGTAATTTTATTGACACAGCCGATGTTTATTCAAAGTGGGTTGCAGGAAATCTGGGTGGAGAGTCTGAGACAATTTTAGGGAAATGGCTCATTTCTCGTGGTCATCGTGACCAAGTGGTGATTGCAACGAAAGTTGGCAACGATATGGGTGTAAAAGGCAAAGGGCTTTCTCGTAAACACATTCAACAAGCTGTTGAAGACTCATTGCAAAGGTTACAAACTGATTATATTGATCTATATCAATCGCATATCGACGATGAAAGCACTCCACTTGAAGAAACTCTTGAAACCTACGCAGAATTGATTCGTCAAGGAAAAGTACGTGCGATTGGTGCTTCAAATTATAGTGCAGAGCGTTTATTACAGGCATTAGAAATTAGCCGTCAGCATGGTTATCCTCGCTACGAAAGCCTTCAGCCCCGTTATAACTTGTATGACCGAGATGGTTATGAGCAGGATTTACAACAAATTTGCCAAGAACACTCAATTGGTGTGATTAGCTATTCTTCTCTGTGCAGTGGCTTTCTCTCTGGTAAATATCGCTCAGAAAAAGATTTGTCTATTAGTCTGCGTGGTAGCTCTGTAAAAAGATATTTAAACCCTCGTGGTTTGCGAATTCTAGAGGCACTGGATGAAGTGGCCAAGATTTATAATGCTACTCCCACCCAAGTTTCTCTGGCGTGGCTCATTGCTAATCCTACCATTACCGCTCCTATTGTTAGTGTAACAAAAGTTGAGCAACTCAACGATATCATCAAAGCTGTCAATATAAATCTCGACCAAGATGCTACTGACCTTCTCAATCAAGCCAGTTCCTCAAACAGCTAGTACTGCTACCTTGTCAGTCAACAGTTAACAGTTATTCCCCCATCCCCCCAAAGAGCTTTTCTCTTTGAAAAAGGGCGGCACATTCCAATGCTTGGCTTGGGCGAAGGGCTGGGGGATGAGGGCGATAGCTGGAGCATCCTCGCTTGAATGGGGGCGAGGGCGTACCCGCCATGAGTCGGTGGCATCGCACCGGAGATACTGGTACGTTATGGATAATTGAAGTATCACCTGTTGTATGTTCAGATGAGAGTCTGTAACTATGGAATGGATATTAGATGTTGATTCAACTATAACCCAACCAAACGAACGCCACGCTCTTGTCATTGGGGGAAGTATCGCTGGACTGCTAGCAGCGCAAGTGCTGACTAAATACTTTAACCGGGTAACAATTATCGAACGCGATCATTTGAGCGCTCAACCAGAACAGCGTCCTGGTGTACCCCAAGCTCATCATTTCCACGTCTTACTCAAACGGGGTTTGGATATCTTAGAACAGCTTTTTCCAGGTATCCAGACTGAATTAGCGGCATCCGGCGCAGTCGCCATTAACGCCAGTGCTGATTACCTGTGGTATGGCTTAGGAGGATGGACACCCCGCTTTAATTCCGATTTGAACGTCTACAGTTTAAGTCGGAACTTACTCGAATGGATTATCCGCCGTCGTTTAGCTACTAATAACCGTGTTGTATTTGTACAAGCAGCAATTGTTACTGGATTGCTGTCTAACCCCAACAAAACTCAGGTCACGGGTGTGCAGGTACGCCGAAAATTTGATGAGAGGCAAAATAACTCTCCTAGACAAACAGATTTCACTGCTGATTTAGTAGTAGATGCTAGCGGACGTAATTCTCTCGCTCCTGGGTGGTTAGAAGCAATGGGTTATGCACCACCCAAAGAAACTGTAATTAATTCCTTTTTGGGCTATGCTAGTCGCTTATATGAACGATACTGTTGGCGAATATAATACATAGTTGTGTTTTCAAGTATTACTTAAGCTGAAACGTCCAATCTGTCGTTGGGGCTTTTAGTTGTAACACTTTTGTTTATGCGTTTGTAACACTTTCGCCAACAGTATCATATGAACTTCCAGAAAACTTTCCGACTGATTGGCAGGGTGCATTGGTAACGGCAAAAGCCCCAGGCACACGCGGTGGTGTAATGTCTGCGGTCGAAGGAAATCATTGGATAGTTACACTTGCTGGAATTGGTCGAGATTATCCACCAACTGACGAAGCTGGGTTTTTAAACTTTGCTTGTAGCTTACGTAATCCAATTATCTACGAAGCAATACTAGATGCCAAAGCCATTTCACCTCTGATTGCCTATCACCGCACGGAAAATAGCTGGCTTCACTATGAAAAACTGTCGAGATTACCGTCAGGGTTTGTGGTGATAGGTGATGCGGTTTGTGCTTTCAATCCCGTCTATGGACAAGGCATGACTACTGCGGCTTTAGGTGCATTGACGTTAGATGAGTCTTTGAGTAAGCAATTATCCCGCCATGCTGACGGAAATTTAGTTGGTCTATCCCGAAGCTTTCAACAACAACTTAGCAAAATAATTGCAGTCCCTTGGCTAATGGCAACAGGTGAAGATTTTCGCTGGCATACTACTGTGGGCGGACGACCCAATTGGATGACGCAACTCATGCAGTACTATCTAGATCAAGTGTTGCTGCTGGCTGCCCAAAGCCCTGACATCCACAAGCTTTTCTTAGAAGTGATGCACCTACTTAAAGCACCCAGTGTATTTTTCCATCCCACTGTTCTAAGGCAGGTGTTACAGCGAATCATCAAAAAGAGTGATCAAAACTGGAATAGAAGTGGGGACAACCTGTTAGTAGATCAGTGATTTTCTGATTGCTTACCGAATGAACCGTCAGCGATAGCTTAAATAAATTCCAGTTCATCTTAAACTACTTTCTTAAATAAGGCGAAACAAAGTTATGTAATTTTTTGCATTATTTATAGCTAGCAAGTTGATAGCTGCTATAGAAGCAGTTTGTGGGTGACTACAACGTAGCCAAAAAAAATCAATTTATGACGACTGCTTAGTATAAAAATTGAACAATACAATGTTTCATAATCAATGCAAAAAAAACTCAAGCTATTTGTTATCTGCGGATTAGTAGGATTAATGTCTGGCGCTTCGGTTTTGTATAAATCCTTTGCCAAAAATCAAGCTTTACAGGCGAGCGCTAATCAACCACAAACCTCAGTAGCCCAAGCAAACAGTACCATACCACCACAGTCAGCAATGACAGGATGGTTAGGTTTTGCAACTACAGCAAACAAAAATGTACCATTTTTGCCTTTGCTGCCTGTGAATGCGGATGCCCAGGTTGCACTTTTCTCAAATGCATGGGATCAAGTCAAACCCGGTACATCTTTAGTTGGTATCGCTGGAGGAATCAAACAACAGGTAAAATTTCGTCGTTCTCAAGAAGAACTTTTTGGTTGTGATAATAATAAAACAAAAATGGCAACGTTTACCGCAGCTAAACGTTTTGCCCTAGGGCCTATTTGGCTTTTGCCCTTGAACCTAGCCAAAGAAGCAAAATCGTTGACTTTCCAAGCGTTGAATTTATCTGAAGTTCCTACGAGCGTATTACCTGTAAACAAACGCAAACCATCAGTTGCACGCGCTTGGAAGGCTGGGGGAGCAACTGTTGTGATGCAGAAACAAAGTAAAGACCAAGTGCGCTTAAGTATATTAATCAATTCTCGGATAGCTTACAATGCAGTGGAGAAAAAGTCATATATGCAAGGTGGCGACCCTGAGCCTGTTAAATTTCCTAAATTTGACGGTACACCAGGAATACCTTTTCCAATTGGCGCTTTTCGGGCTAACGCTAAATCAGCACCCATGATTGTATTTTGGCAACCTAGTTATGAAGGTCAAGGTTACAGCGTCGTTGCATCTGTGAAGGGCAAAATGCAGAAAGTAGATGAGAACGCAATTTATTTCTGCGCTTTCTAGGAAAATATTTATAGATTACGCCATGTGCGACTTTCTCTCAAATCTTACGAACTCCATCCCCAGATTTCCTTACTCAACACCCCATCACCAGCAACCATGTTCTGTGGACTGCCAAGGAAGAAGCTCAAGTCAAAGTAAATACATTTGTATTGATTAGGGTGCAACTTTTTCTTTAAACAACTTCCCAGCAGAGAATGCAGGCACTTTGGTCGCTGCGATAGTCATTGGCTCATTGGTTTTCGGATTACGCCCTTCGCGTTCTGAGCGATCACGTCGCTCGAATGACCCAAAACCAATGAGCGTTACCTTATCCCCATTAGCTACAGCCTCAGTAACGACTGATAAAAAAGCAGTGATTACTTCATCAGCTTGCTTTTTAGTGATGTTGGTCTTTGCTGCTACAGCATCTACTAGTTCGCCTTTGTTCATAAATCACCCTGAAGTATTGTCTTAAAAAGTTGGGCGCACTGAAACCGTGACATACCCACTTTTCGCTGTAAATAAAGGAAATATAACATCAGCATCTTCTATTAGTAAAGATTATCAGCAGCTGGTCGCAGACGATATTGTTCACGAACACCTCTTAATAATTTAGTCTTTGAACCGTTTGGTTTTATTACTTCTGCCACTTCCAAAAGTTCGCCCTTATGCTTAAGATTTATTACCCTACGAATTTCCTTAACCTCGTCACGATAAATAGCTAATTTATCTGCCATACGGTTATGAAGTTGCAATTCTGATCCTAAGATTTTTCCATCAGCAATAGCTATTTCCCAAGCTACACATAAAATCAGGCGATGTTTCAGCCGCTCTTTATTGCTTTGGCTACAAGTTTTGTCTCGATGTTCATTATCGAAAAGAATACTTGTTTCTATAATTTGGTCAAATGTTTTATGTTCTTTTGTAGCCTTCCAAACTAGAGATTGCTCTTCCTTTCTAATACCGTAAGTAGTTATTAACCTATCTACCGTATCCTTCTCCTCTTCAGCTAACTCACCGTCTATCCAAGCCATTGGTAATGCAGCAATAATAATTTCTGATAAAAACTTACTCATTTTGGCGGCTTCTTCTTTATTGCTCAAGTTTGCCAAACCATTGTAAATTCCTATGGTTGCCAGCACTCCTAGCCCAACAGGAGCTGCAAGCGTCAGTAATGTGTATGTTGATGCACTAACAACTATACCCGTTGATATTCCAAAAAAGCCTTGGACAGCTGTCCACATACTAGCTGGTACAAGTACTGATGAGGCAACTGCTGAACTTCCAAGACCAGCCAATGCGCCCAAAGATGCACCTGTGCTTAAAGAAACTGTATCTTTTAACCAACTATCGTTGCTATTTTGCTTTAATGAATTCGTATTGAAATCTTGATACTCTTGAATTGAGTTTCTACCAATATATACACTTAATCCATCTAACTCATGGTCAAGGTAGTTCTGGAAAGATTTATCCCTAAAGTTGATGCCGCGTCTACTACCTTCTTCATAAATTTTTTGGGAGGAATCATTAATAGTAGTTACAACTTTCTGCCATGAGTTGCCAAAAATTTTTTTCAAATCATGAATATCAGCTTCTATTTCATTGAGTCCAGCAAAATCCTTTTTCCTAAGTTGTTCTAGATAATAACCTTTGTTGATAGCAAAAATCGTGTCTAAAACGGCTAGGGCAACTACAAGGGCGATTGCAGCTGCAATTGGGCTGGTAACAGCACCAATTAAGGGGACACCAGTCCAAGGGATAAGTGAATAAGCCATAAAAGTTACGATACTACCAATTGACAAAAGTGCTGCGTTAATAATTTTGCGCTCTTTCGCAGATGAATTAATATCAGAATATAAAATTTTTATTAGGCGAATATAGGAAGAGGAAGAAATTTTTGGGATACGAGTCAATGTGAAATTAATAAGAGTACCCAATACAGGGACTAAAAGAGCAAAAATAGTCGTAAGTACTGGTAAAACAGTCTGAATTACGAAGGAAAGAAGGATGAGCATAATAAATATTTATCTAAGAGTGTTTATTTAATGAGTTTGAGCCTAATGCTCTTATAAACCAATTCGCAATTCGCAATTACGTTTTATCACAGGGTTTTAACCCCGTGACAAAACTTTTCGCCTTCAAAGGCGAGGTTTTAGACCCGATTGTTTTGATAAAGATTCAATTTGTATTTGGTGTTTCTGTAACAGTCAAAGAGCGGATTAACTCTCACTGCAAGCGGCTCTATCCCTTTAACTCATGAAAACGCTGCCACTCCTACTGAGTAATTTTGTAATTGGTAGCATTCGGCTGACGAATTACAGCCAATGTCTTCAACACAGTGTCTTGTTTTAAGTTTTCCCTCATAAGAGGCTTTTCTAACAACTTACTAGTAAATCGAATCTTGGCACAAGATTTAACACCAATACGGCTGGTATCTATCCAATAGCCAATGTCAGGGAGGTTAACAATAATTTTGGGCGGCTCAATAATCTCTGCGATCGCATATATCTCCGCCTTATCTCCAGATTTCCTTTCTCAGTACCCCATCACCAGGAGCCATGTCTTTGGCGTAGCGCGTTGCAAGCAGGGCATCTGCTCAAATTTGCGGTTGCCGTCTATGATGCGGTAATACTTGGGGTTGCCTTGAAATAACCAGTGGTCATTGTTTGGTAGATGTAGTCTAACAAATAGGTTGAAGTAAGCGATCGCTTGGCTTTTCTTTATGCACACAATGCCATTCCTGCTGTGTAATTTTATAATTGGCAGCATTCGGATGAGGAATGACAATAAGATTTCTCAACACAGGGTCTTGCTTTCAGTTTTCCCGCAACAGTGGCTTTTCTAACGGCTTGCCTCAGCATCTGGTAGTCAAATTATTTGAACCTGCCCTAGAACCGACACGCCTGAAAAGCCGAAATTCACAGCAACATTATGCTTAATCTGTACAGTGCCTAAATCCTAGTTTAGATAAAGAGTACTTAAACTCTTCATGTTTAAGTACTCCCCTTATAGAAAGCTATTTTCAACTATAAGCAACAGCTTAGTTGCTGTACATACCTACAAAAACTAACTTAAGATAGACTATTATTCATACTTAAGTTAGTTGTAAAAAGTGCTAATGTTAAAAAGTTTTTAAGAATATTCATAACTAGGCTTGACCAGTTAGTTTCACTAAAACGTATTTATACCTGTTCTCATTATGAGAATGGCTGCTTCACTAATGTTCCGCAAGCGCAACTGCACAGTACCATGACTACTACTAAGATTCATTCAGTTGTCTGTATTCACTCTCGTATTTTAGTCGTATTTTACACTCTGGGTAAATGCTGGCAGTTTCGGATTATTAGCCCCGATGGCATGGTGTTTATTGAGTATCCGATTTACTTTAGTGCTGAAGCAGCAGCAAAAGCTGGGCGTGAATGGATTTATCAAAAGCGGTAAAGCGGTTAATTCATTCGGTGGTAATCCAAGCCGCAAAGCACTTTCATCGTACCAGCAGGAGAGCTATCACCTTTAATGAAATTCAAAATGCAAAATTCAAAATTTAAAATGAAGAATAAAAATAATTTTGAATTAATTAATTCGTTATTTTCTTGTCCCCGCTACAATCTCTGATTTGGCGGTCAACAAGAGAGTGGTGAGTTCAGAGCTAACACTAATTGTCTTTATTTTTGAATTCTGAATTTTGAATTTTGAATTTCGAGAAGCGACTTGACTCAGGATTAATAACAAGTAATATTTTTGGGTGAAAATCGAGTTTTCAAGTTAAAAGCCCTAGTAAAATCCAGGGCTTTATTTTATATGCGGTTTACTAAATGCCAGCTAAAAAAAGTTGCCAGCCCTTTCCATACACCTAATCAGCGTTCAATCATTTTGAGCTACTACTGCTGTTGAAATTTTGTCGATTCAGGAGCTTTGCTTTGTTAATAATGCGCTGGTAGGTGTAGTTTCAACAGTTATCAGTTATCAGTTACAGTTAATTTTTCCGTTGGGAGTTAGAGTCTCCCATTTCTAAAAATGGCGTGTTTCAGTCGGGGTCAAATCTCCGACTGAAACTATGATAACTGTTCACTGTTCACTGTTCACTGTTCACTGATTTAATACTTGTCAGATTTTGGGGAAAAGGGAAAGAAAAAACCCTTGAACTTACCCTAGATAAATTCTTAACTGGCATTTTGTACTTCTTCAATTGCTAAAGAGCGAATTAATTCCCGGATTACATCGGTTGCTGGTCTGCCAGTCTTTGAGCAGTATTTTTCCAACTTCTCTGCTTCACTTGATGTGAGATTGATTGTAAGTCGTTTAGCAGCCCATTTTTTATTCATAATATTAGACAAGTTAGATTTCGCAACTACTTCTCTAATATCAATCACTTAATCTGCTACTACATGGGTATCAATAATGACTTTTAATTTAAGAGATCATGAAGCAAAGTAATATGTTTCTCTAAAATAATAGTGAAAACGTAAACTCTATTTTAGAATATGAAGTTTTAGTTTTTTTAAAAAAATAATTATTAAGACAATATCAAGAAAGTACAAGACACTTTAAGACAAAATAGGTACTCTGGTCAAGTAAGTTTTTACCGTTTCTTAAAAAAGCATTGCATCGGCAGCATTATGATATACATCAGCAACCATTGCCACGGCACTCTTGTTAGAGATATAAGGCTATTGAGGAAGCGATGCCGCTTGCTACGCGGAGCGTCTCGTAGAGAAGGCGGGCTGCGCCTACGCAATTAAACTAGATAATTCATTTGGTTCAATTGCTCCCAGTTAGTTAACAAGGTATGGCCTTAACCACCCCAATAACCTGCCAATTTGAAGACTACTTGCAAGGTAGATGATGAAAAGGAGTTCAAAAGTGGAACTGTAACTATCGTTGTTGCCCCAGCAGCCGCCTCATTGTAGACACTTTGCCAAGCTTCTGGGCTGCTAGTAGATTGTCCATGAACTTGTGTACTAACACCTAACGTTAAGCCAAGCGCAGCTAAACCAACTAGTATTGTGCGACGTTTCAACATTATTTATTGATATCTAATAGTTCGCCCTTGTTTATTGTGTAAGGTAAACTTGGCTGTCTTGAGAATAGTAAGGGCTACAGTTTTGCAGTGGTTGAATTGCTAGTTGGCAAGCATTGCGGGCGCAGCCGATAACTTCCCCCGATGAACTTACTCTGGCTGCCCTCGCTCTTTTAGTTGCAGTGACTTTAGTTGCGACGGTAACAACTTTAGTTGTTGACCGCTATGAATTGCTCAAAACACAAAATTTTAACGACTAAAATCTATGTCTTCTTTGCTATTTAGTCCGCCAAAGTGTGATTAAGTTGACTGGTTAATAGTCGCCAGCACAAAAATCCTAACTCGCTACATCTAATTCCACAGTTACTGGCTGTTGTTCTGACTTTACATAACTTGAGAAAACAATCGCTAATAAATGTTCAGTGCAGAAAAGAATTGTGGTTTCCTGCAATAACAGATGTCGCAACATGAAGCCATTGTGGAGAACTCTTGTAATCTTAACTGCGATCGCTGGAGCTATCATCACCGCTATCTTGATTTTCCAAAGAACTAACCAAATTTCCTAAATTTGACGGTACACCAGGAATACCTTTCCCTATTGGCGCTTTTCAGGCTAGCCCTAAATCAGCACCCATGATTGTATTTTGGCAACCTGGTTATGAAGGTCAAGCTTACAGCGTCGTTGCATCTGTGAAGGGAAAAATGCAGAAAGTTGATGAGAATGCAATCTATTTCTGCGCTTTCTAGGAAAATATTCATAGATTACGCCACGAACCTGTAAGCCTACCTCCAACAAGATAGCCCTGACGGGGTTTCACAAGAATCTTAGCGCCATTCGGTTTTAAGTCTTTTGGTTCACTTGGCTAATTGCATCTAACAAAAACAAACCCACATCTTTATGCAATGGTTCATTATGCTGTGGACAAGCCGTTGAATGTAGGCATCTTGGACAACCAGCTTCACAATCACATTCGGCTGCTAAAGCATAAGATGCAGCAGCAAATTTTGTGAAGTCGGAGAAAATAGCTTCTGCTGCCCCATTCCCACCTTCACAGGTGTCAAAAAAGTAACCAATGTTCCTGCTTTCTTTTTGTATGGCCAATTCATCTACATCCAAACTGGAGGATAAAACTACCAGAGGTACAGCTTTAACTATCTGGTGTTGGATACTATGCAGTGTCGTCATTTCAGCACTGCTACTCCATAATGATTGATAAAGTTCTGGAATCTCACCTCCATTGGCGGTCATAATTTCTTGTTTATATTTATTGACAGTTATTTGTAGCACTTTCTGTAACGGCTCATTTAACTCTACTAGTACGCAAGGCGCTTGGTATTTTGTGATGTATGCCTCTGAAAACGCTATTTCTTTTTGAAGTTTTGTCACTTCTGCTGCATTCAGCGCCTGCTTACACAATGAACAACTTTTTCCTTCAAGTGGTTTTTTATAATTAGCGCAACGTTGGTTTTTGCAAGTCATTCCGTAGGTACGCTTCATCAATCTATAACCAATAACAGAATTCGTAATTTCTCCCCAGACAAGAGTTAAACGTAACCGTGCATCTTTAATATTAGTAGGGATGATTTTAGATTCTGCCAAGGTAGAAAGTGGTTGAATATCTAATTCCGACTCCGCTTCCGTAAATAAATCTGTAACTTTTCTAGGAAAAGTTAGTATTGCTTCTCCTTTGTCTGAATTTAGGCTTTCGCTACGGTATGCTATTAATTGCCCACTTTCATCTTGCACCATATATATGGCTTCGGGAAATACTTCTCGATGGGCTAACGGCAGCGACATACTTTCTAAAATTTCGCCCGTATGCTTGTTAATTAGAGAAATTGACTTTTGAGTGCTGCTTCTAATATTAATATCCCTGTGAGGATAGCCTCTTCCCCAAAGCTTACCATTGCCACTTAAGAAAATTTTGTTTTGTTGTAAAAGAGAATCTGCAACTGCACCAGATGCTTTACCAAAACGAGTATTGAGTTCTCTTAAAGTTAAACTACTTTCAATGCAACCACATTCTAAATGTTTACCTAAAATTGTTGGGTAGTCAGGGTTAAATGCAGCAGATTCGACTTCTCCTGATAGTAACTTTTCGCTATGCCGAGCGTAGTATACATCAATCGGGTTTTGTCCCAATGGCAGATAAATCACTAGTCCGTGCTGTTTGCGTCCGGCTCGACCAACTCGTTGCCAAAATGACATTAGGCTACCTGGAAATCCCCGTATTAGACAGCAATCTAGTTCAGGTAAATCAATCCCTGCTTCTAGGGAAGAAGTTGCAATAATTACTTTGATTTGTCCACCTTGCAATTTTTGAATAATCTCGCTACGGCGATCGCCCGTTAAGGAACTGTAGAAAACTGCTACCTTGCTGGTTAAATAACCTAATCCAATGCGTTGTGTTTCTCGTTGGATTAACCCAAGCAAACCTTTGACAGCTGCACGAGAATTACAAAAGACAATCCCACTCAGGTTATGCTGCAACCAGGAAATCACTATTTTAGTAGCTTCAACATTAGCTGTATTGTTTGGAGCAAGAGATAATAAGGTACGTCCTTGATGAGGAGCGCCACTATCCTCAATCAGGTGTAATCTTTGGGGTTGATGGGTTCTACCGCTAAATCGCAATGCCATATCTTGAGGATTTCCGATCGTGGCACTAGAACAAATAAATTGCAGTCTTTGGGAATTACCACCAACCGCATCAACTGCTAGCCTTAGCCGTCGCATGAGATTGGCAAAGTGTGCCCCAAAAGCACCAATATAAGTGTGGCTTTCATCAATTACACAGTAGCGCAACTGTCTTAAAAACTGTCGCCACCCAACTCCCTCATCCCGACGACGCACATTATAAAGATAGTAATGCAATAGGTCAGGGCTGACTGCCAAGATGTTTGGAGGATTGGGGATAAAAAAACGCTGCCGCTCAGTAGTTGGCGTATCTCCCGTCATCAGTGCGAGTTTGAGGCGATTGTTGGGCATTGCTTTAACAAGCGACTGCAATTTTCGCATTTGGTCAAGAGCTAATGCTTTAAGCGGGAAAATATACAGTACTGTTGTTTGCGGTTGCTTAATACATGATTCCAGAATAGCCAAGTTGTAGCACAGAGTCTTTCCGCTTGCTGTAGGCGTAGTGATACTCAAGTCAAACCCAGCACGTAACTTTGTTAGAGCTTCTAATTGGTGAGAATAAATCCGGGTGATACCGTTATTCTGTAACGCTAAACGTAAAGCAGGTGGTAAATCGCCCGGTAGGGGGTGAATTATTCCTTGGTTAGCATTTTTGATATCTATTGCCCTAATGCTTGCAATCAGTTCTTGCGCTACAGACTGAAATACTACCTGGGGGATTTGTTGAATCTGCTCTACAATTGTTGTGACTGCGGCGTTGTTCTCTTCAAGAAATGTTGTCGAGGAAACTAAATTAGCATTACTCAATTTTATTGACCCCAAAGCGATCGCTTCTTCCCAATCCCCAAATTGAGTTGGCTTAACCTCTTCAACAAACTTAACAATCAACCGTCTCCCTAATACTGCCATTACCTCCCCAACTCCATATTCCGGCGAGTAAACGTATTTACCTGCACTCAGCCATTCGGGGGGTTCTGGAATGGTTTGGTTGGCAGCACGAATAATTGCGGCGTAATCGGTTGGTTTGTTATCAGTCACAAATTTATGTTTCTGCTAGCAGTAAATTATTTGTTACTGACTGCCAGTATAGGACTTAATGGCAAGCACCAAATGCCACCCGTCCAGACGGTGGCTCCCAGAGCAGGATAACCAGAATTTTGAACAGCATCAGAAGCAATAAATCAGGATTTATTATCTCTTATGTCAGGATTTGTTAATTTATTCCGGGTGATTGAGCTATTTACCCCCAATTTTGTAAATATAGATACAGAAATTATTTATTTTACTCTTTCTGGTCTAGTTGAAGAGAGTAATGCTTGCAAGTTTTAATAGATTACAGACACAGAAAGCCTATGTCCCATCAAACAGTTTCGGTTAATTCGACCGCCCCGACTCTGGCAAACCAGATCACTTCAGGTTGGAACTCCGTCTGCCACATCACGTACAACCGAGATACCTGGGTAAAGTTGCTCCAACCACCCAGTAACTATGCCTTTGAGGAAGCCAAGTTGCTCTGCCAGGAATCACCAGTGACCTGGGTTGCCTGGGTGCCAGATTACGGTGAAGTGGTACTTGATCGGAGTGATTTCTATTGCTAATTAAAAGCACGGTTGATATACCCACCAGCTATTTCGCTAATGTTTTATTTGCCAGGTTAACAATGCAAGGTCAAGGTCTGGCTGGTATTGCAAATTGTCTCTCGTCGTGACATCCAGGTTTGTGACATAGGGTCGCAGGCAGGGCGGCCGCATCATGTCAACAAGACTAGTCTATTCTCAATAGAACTTGTACTTTTATCATTAATCTCCTCTTATTGCGAAAATATTTAGCGATCGCTTTGAGTCTCTAAAAGTAAATTAAGCAGTAAATGCTGATTTTATCGTTGATGTTCAACTTTGGTTTTGATCAAGAGTAATTTAGATGCGGCCGCCCTGGGGTCGCAGGTTGTTGCATTCTGAGCAAGTGCTGCCTCTAGTATTTAGCGTGAATTAACCACCAAAAATTGAACTTGAATTTTGAGAATTGAGTGCAGCTTGGCTAATAACCTCTAACAAGAACAAACCTACATCCTTGAGCAGTGGTTCATTTTGCTGAGGACAAGCAGTTGAATATAAGCATCGTGGACAACCCATGTCACAACGACATTCACTAGGTAAAGCATAAGCTGCGCCTGCAAACTTGGGAAAATCTGTGAAAATGGCTTCTACTGCACCATTACCCTCATCACAAATATCGAAGAAGTAACCGATATTCCTAGTTTCCTTCTGCACAATTACTTCATCTACATCGAAGCTTCAAGATAAAACTACTAATGGTACAGTCTTGATTATTTGGTGTTAAACACTATGCAATGCAGTTACATCACCGCCGCTACTCCACAATGGTTGATAATGTTCGGGTATTTCAGGCTTTCAGGCATTGGCTTCTCCCAAAGTGACACAACAGGGTTATGAGATGACCAAGCTCTTTTGTAACAATTGTCTGTGGGGGAGCGATCACTGTTGGTTTTCCTCTCTACGAGACGCCAAAGGCGAACGCTTGAATTTGGTAGGCTGGGCAATCGCTTGCGTCTCTAAGAGTTGCCTGCCTTCGGCATCGCTTGTAGTTGATAGGGGCGATTAAGATCAATCATTAGTTGATTATGTTAATAGTCAACGTCTGGTTAACCCGTTAGTTTGTTTGGGAGATGGTCATGATGGCGTGTGGAATCTGGTCAAAGAGTTTGGTCAACTTGAGAATTTTCAGCGTTGGGAAATATTAGATTGGTATCATCTCAAGGAAAATCTTTATAAAGTTGGTGGTTCTCTAAAGCGGCTCAAAGCTGCTGAAACTTTTTTATGGCATGGTCAAGTAGAAAAAGCTAAAGCTTTATTTGAACATTGTCGGGGCAAACAAGCTAAGAACTTCATTGCCTATCTTGAAAAACATTGCTCCCGCATTGTCAACTACAGCTATTACCAAGCTGAACGACTTTGTTCTATTGGTTCTGGCGCGGTTGAGTCTGCGATTAAACAGATTGGCGCTAGGATTAAAATTTCTGGCGCACAGTTGAATGTTGAGAGTGTCAACCAAATTCTTTCTGTTCGTTGTGCTTATCTCAATGGTTTGCTTGCTATTTGAGTGTTTCTGCCAAAAGTGGATGCTCCCCGCCCATATCCTTTATTAGAGGATATTAGAGAACCGTTACCACCTGAATCAGAGCAACCTCTTCGTTATGACTACGAGTATAAACGCAATGGGAGTGTCAATTTATTTGCAATTTTTGAACCTCATAAAGGTTGGCGGCATATTGAGGTTACACAACAGAGAACGAAAAAAGATTTTGCTTTACAAATGAAGAATTTAGTAGATATTCATTGTCCACAAGCCGAGTCAATTCGTCTGGTAGTTGATAACCTCAACACACATAATCCAGCTGCTTTGTACAAATTCTTTCCACCGTCGATAAGCACGTCGAATTGTCCAAAAACTAGAATTTCACTACACGCCTAAGCATGGGAGTTGGCTAAATCAAGTTGAGATTGAGTTATCCGTTTTAGCACGTCAATGCTTAGAAAGACGAATTGCTGACGTTCAAACACTATCTCAAGAAATCGCTTCTTGGCAGAGCGATCGCAATTCCAGTAAAGCAAGTGTAAATTGGCGCTTTAAAATTACGGATGCACGCAAAAAAATGGGACGGTTATATCCGGATGTCTCACCTAGCAAAGTTGACTTGCCAGACTACTAGGCATCTGCTGAACTTCTGTGCAAAGCCAATCTGATCCAACTATCAACATTGGAGAATAGTAAATGAATACTGAGCGATTAGCGCGAAGCGCATTGCCGAAACCGCCTCGTCGGTTGCCCTGACTTTTCACGGGATGTGGAAAAGGGAATTGGTTCGCGATAAACTATCGCGAACCAATTTTTGAACTTAAGATGATTTGCGTCCTCTAATGTAAGGTGCTTGTAGTGTAGTATTTTGGGGTGCAAATGAAACTATTAGAAGCGAACCCGTACCGCAATTGTGATTTTGGTGACAAACGTCTGACCAACAGAGCAGTGTTAATTGCGGAGGCTTTAAAAGTAAAATATGGTGAGCCTCTATCACAAATATTTCAAAGCGCTAGTGACCTAAAACGTGGTTACGAATTCTTTTGTAACCCCAAAACAACTTTTGAGAAATTGACCCAACCATCTTTTAAGCAGACTTCTCTAGAAATTTATGGCATACCAATAGTATTAGACTTGTTGGGTAATAAGCTCAAAAATCCTTGAAATCTGCTTGTGGCAAGCTTTTTATTGATTTCTGACCAAAATTATTGAAACCCAGACTCCCTAAGCCTTTCAGCGATTTTAGTCACTATTTCTCGACAACTCTATTAGCTGTAGGTGATACAACTTATCTTGATTATAAAAAAATCTTAGAAAAAAGAGATGATTATGGGCCTCACAATCGTTGTTTATCGGGAGAAAGCTCTTATTTATGGGAGTATGTAACATCCCAAAAAGTGCAGTTTATCAAAGAGGTTTTTTTACCTGAAACTAAAAAGCGAAAAGAAAGAACTGCCACCTTGGAGGTCAGGTATTGTCCAATATCAATAAATCCTCCTTCTCGGTTAAAAAAGTCAGGCAATTTTAACGTTTACGCGCTCTTTGCAACAGAGATTAATGTGCCAGATGGATGTGAGCCAATTACGTGGATGCTATTGACAAGCGAGTTAGTAACAACACAGGCAGAAGCATCTCAAATTCTTCGATGGTATACGTATCGCTGGCGGATAGAAGAGTATCACAAAATACTAAAATCTGGTTGTAAAGCGGAAAGTTACCGCTTGGCAGGGGAGAGTATGTCAACAATGTTAGGTTTTTTAACAGTGATTGCGGCACAATTACTGCGAATGACTTATTTACACCGGAATTCCCCGCACAGTTCAGCCGAATTGGTGTTAACAAAAATACAAATGGACGTGCTACTTGCTAGTACTCCACCCAAACAAAAAAAGCAGATACAGCTTACAGTTGACTGGGCAATTAGAGCAATTGCACGTCTCGGAGGTTACTTAGAACACAGGAAGAATAGCCCCATTGGGATACAAGTTTTGTGGCGAGGTTGGTTGGAATTAGAAACCTTGTGCCAAGGTTGGTTGTTGCATGAAAATCTAAAATGAATATGTTGATTTTAGTTACTCGCCTTTATTAGAGAGGAATATGGTTCGCGACTGTTTGTCGCGAATCGCGTTAGTTGATTTTATGCCGAAAGACCGAAAAACTATAGCCCAAGAGGATTTGCAATCGCGTATAGACAAAGTTATCGACATGTTGGAGCGTCTTGAACTTGAAGTCGCTGCCATACACAATTCAATGCCTGTTGCGCCACCACGTTGTAGAATAGCTCGTTACAGAGCATTGGGGCGTAAAGAATTTTATTGGTACTATAAACTACATGCTACAACACCAATATTTCCGACTCAGAGCGATGGCAAGCTTTCCAAGTACAAGCATTTAGGTAAGGCTGGTAGTCAAGCTTACATAGATGCCATTGAACAAATTACTGCAAGGACTAAAATTGAAGCTTTAGATCGTTCAATTGAGGCTCTCAGACAGGGTTTAAAAGATTTAGTCGAAGAAACTTCCAAATATAATAAATAATCGGAAGTGGTTCGCGATAATCCATCGCGAACCACTCTTTCTTTTCCACATCCCGTGAAAAGTCAGGCAGTAATCTTGTCACGCAACAGGGAGAGTGCTTCTGTCCAAGGCAATGGTTTGAGCAGTACGCTCTTAGAGTAGAGGTAATCACAGCCCTCATCACCATAAATGCACTCTAAGCGCAAAACAGGCATTGTTTTACCCAACATCCTGATTTGGTTTTGCTGCCATTGCAGTTCTTGACAATGTTGGTAAAGTTCGTTTGCTTCTTGCTTTGTGAGAAAGCCGAGATAATAACTGACAGGTAAAACTGTTGTAGATTCATCAAAAAGTGTCATTTGTTTCATATATACTCCTTAAGCGGCGATCGCCCGAACAATTTCTTCTGCCCGTTCTTGTGAAATAGCCTGTTCTGGATTCTTGTAAAACCCAATAATTTCTGGTTTGGGACGTACAATAATGCGTTGTGTAGTCGCGCGTTTGTCCCACACAAAGCACGAGATGGTAACGTTATCGGTAGCCCAACGAGTACCCCGTTTGTCTTTGCGAAAGCAGAAGCGTACGCGTAACAGCTTAACAGCTTACCGCTACTGATTCAGTCCGACTTCCTGCGCTACTAATATCTGATAAAAGTAGTATTGATGGTAATATCGATACAAGCGCTGCAACTTGAAACTTGGAAACTTTTTTCTTCCTACGGTTGAGTAAAAACTGCATTAAAAGTTTTTATGTATTTACTTGCCTTTTATTAGCATACATAAGTTTGATAACTAAACAAATAGCTAGAGTCTATAACTTTCCCACAATGCACTCTATGGAGAGATTTTTGAGTTCTTAGTGAGGCGGTCTAGTAATTCCTGTCTCCACTTGAAAACGTCTTGCTGAGTAGTCCTAGCAAGCATACAGATTTCCCATGAAAGTCTGGCATCCTCAATTTTACCTAGAGCTTCTTGCACCTGAGCCAGCAAGCAGACAGCATCTATTCTCTTGCTGTCTAAATCACTTGCTTTTTGTAAATATTTCTCTGCCTCGTTATACTGATTTTGCATGAACTTTGCCCAACCCAAATTTTTATATAAAGCAGCTTGTAGTTTTGGGTCTTCAGCCAAGTGCAATCCTTCAAGCGCTAATGCACTAGCCTGGGTATAGTCTTTTTTAAGATTTCTGAGGCGCGATAAATCATTGAGCGCAGGCACTGCTTTTTTATTAATTTTAATTGCTATTTTATATTGTTCTTGAGCTAAATCCTCTTTTCCTTCTCCATCATAAAAACTTCCTAACCTATAATATCCCTCCCAATCATTAGGCTTTAATTTCAAAATCTGCTGATAATTATTTAAGGCACAAGCAACTTCTCCAAGCTGCCAACAAACTACAGCTAAACTATTATAAGCATTTATGTCTTTTTCATTATATTTAAGGGCTAACTCATAATATTTCTTCGCTAGTTTTAAGTCGTTAAAATGACGAGCAGCTTGCTCTAAGTAAAACTGAGAAACAGAAAGTTTAAGTTCAGAATTATATGCTATAGCTTGATTAAAATAGTTTTGTGCAGTTTGCGAATCATTTGCTAATTCTGACTTTTTGCCTTGTAGTACTAAATTGTTAGCCATTACTGGTAAAAATACTTTGAAACTTCCGAAAAGCCCTAAAGCAATTAATGTAACTAATAAACCAAATAAAAAATTCTTAGACTTGATTAATCTATTGACTTTACTTTGCAGAGGAAGGCTTTTTAACCTCTGCAAAATTACTTGAGTATTTTGTGGGCGTTGCCCTGGGAAGGGAGCCATTAAATCATCAATAAAATCAGCCAGAGATTTGTCGATATGAGGTGCTTTATTCCTCCAAAGTAGTCTCCCTGTTTTTTCGTCGCTTTTAATTTGAATTAAAGGAATACCAGTAACTAAGTTAACAAAAGTTCTGCCTAATGCGTAAAAGTCTGACTGTGGTACAGCTTGCCCATTAATTTGCTCTAAAGGGGAGAAACAAGCTGTCCGAACGATAGTTATGTCATGCCCACTACCTAATCCTGTACTGGTTCCTCCACTAGTGCTAACTTTCGCTAAGTAAGTTTTAGTAATTTCTCTTGCTCCACCGAAGTCGATAAGTGCTATTTCTCCAGTAGGCTGATAGATAATATTTTCTGGTTTAATATCTCTATGAAAAAAACCGGAACGATGAACTAAATCAAGAATCTCAACTAATTGTAAAAACCAATCAAGTGCAATTTTTTGAGAAACTCGCCCATAAGATTTTACCCATTGAGCTAAATTATCTCCTTCAAATTTTTGTATAACTAAACAATGTAATTGTAAAATACTATCATTCAAAGTTACAGTAAAATAATCTTCTCTGCTAGACTTAGGTATTCCAGGATGCTTAATAAGTTGTAATATAAATGCTTCCCTCCGAATCAATTCAACTAATTTAGAATCACTCCATTTTAATATTTTCATCACTCTGATTTGAGGCTTTGAATGTAAATTTATACCAGCATCCTCAACCTCAAAAACATCTGTGTAGTTAAATTGATTTTCTAAAGAACTCAACGGACGCAGCAAACGAATACGTTGGTTTATAAACAAAGGATTACCGCAAGCTAAACAATTTTCAACATCATCAGGATTACGGCGTTGGGTACAAAGGTGATTTATACAGTAGCTCACAAGGGAACTTCTTTTATTTTCGTTTGAACTGGCATTTTATGTACTAAACCAAATGGATCGACTAAGATATATTTCTTAATTACTGGTTGCAAGCTATAACTAACCTCTTTACTAAAGGATTTTCTATAAGCTTCAACTAAAGAACGTTGTTCTAAAATTTCTATAGATGTTATTACTTCGGAAATTGATAATTCTAAGCCTAATTCCTTTTTCAATCCATTAATTAGGTTAGAAAAAGGAACTCTATCTGAATTATCCGACATCGTTTTTGCTAAATAAATCATTATTTGTCTTTGAAGATTGCTTAGAAGTCTTGACTGTGCAAATTGCTGATTTAACATAGCTTGAAGGCGCTCTCCTGTTAGAGTGGTTTGATATTCAAAAAACTTTTTAACGCTTCCACCAAAAAAATTATGAATTTTACTAATTACTGCCTCTAATTCTGATGGATCGCCACGATAAAAACTAATTAACTGTTTACATTCTTCACCACCTAAGCCTTTGTTATGTAACATTTGCATTGCTGCACTTTCTTCTAATCCTTCCAATCGTAAAGATTCAATATTAAAAGTTGTAGTTACATATACCATTTCTTTTAAAGGTACTTGGCTTGTAACAATAATACAACTTCTATGTTGTTCTTCTGCCAATTTTATGAATAATTTTTCATAGTTTAATTTATTCTCAAAATTATCTGTTTGTAATAACCTTTCAAAACCATCTAGAACTATTAAACATTTATGAGAATTAAGGTAATTTGATAACAAGGAAATTTTAGTTTGGAAATCTTCATTATTAATTTTAAAATTTAAAATTTTAATAACTTCAGAAAGTAACTCATCAAGCGAGCAACCAGAATTTACTTTATACCAAACTACATATTCATAAATGTCAGGGGTTTCTAAAAGAATTTCTTCTAATAATTTTCTTGTTAGAAAGGTTTTTCCAATTCCTCCAACCCCAGTTATAGCTAGACAACGTTGCTTTAAAACATTAACTTCATTTTTTAACTTTTTAATCTCTTCTTCTCTACCATAGAAATATTTTAACTTAGGCAACTCTCCGTAAATTCTAGTCTTACCCACTAATTCATTATTATCAAGTTTCGCTACCTCTAAATCGGCATAATACCTTTTTGTTAGTTTAACTAAAATATTTTTCAAATATATTTTTTTTACTTGTATACCATTACCAATAACTTCTGAAAGTAATAACCATAATTGCCGAGCTACTCCAGTACGCAAATAATGCATATTATACCCACTATCCCGCGCTATCTCTTCATAATCTTTGCCCTCCCAAGTCCCCTTAATTAAAACTTTTTCAGATTCTAAAAAGTACCTTCCAGTATGCTGATACACTTGCTCTTCTAAAATCTCCAGTATTCTCTCGATATCTAAACTTTTATCTGGGTTCATACTACTTACAAGTTCTTGCTGTAAAATTACTACAACTTATACTTATTCTATGCTTACCTAAACAAACCTATCTTTGTGTTATATTTCTTAACATACAGGATTGAGCAAATTGCTTGCTCATCATAGTAATATTAAGACGCTACCCCGGTAAGTAGCATTACTGTATCTCAGAGTATATTGCCACAATTAGTTTTGAGTTACAGATGCAAATGGCTAAAGATTCCAGAAAACAACTCTTCCAATGGGTTACTGTAATCAATGGTTAACTTGGTTAGTGCGGGAGATAAGTTTGTACTGAAGGGGCAAATCGTCCAATTCTTTAGGATTAATGTTAATGCTTACATCGCTTGCGATCTAAGCAGAAGCCCTTCCCTAATTAGGTAGACATATCTCTTATAAAGTGTGAGGAATCTTTAGATCATCCAAAAAACATCACTAATATGGAAAACTTAAAAGCAAAAAACACAACAATACCTGTATTTAACGCACAAAGCGCCACTAAGGAGTAGCGCTTTATGCGTGCTTTAAATTTCATATCGATTTAGAGCGGGGTTGATCTCGAAGGAACAAAATAAGTTGTCGTTGAAGTTTGGCGACCGATGCGACTACTAAATTTGTCCGAGAGTATAATCCGCGCTGCCAGATCCATTATAGGATCTGCCGCTTAGAAAGTCCATTCCTTGCGGTGGGTTTTTGCTGTCGAAATTCATCAATTTTAGGTAAAGTTAAATTTGATTAAGAAATATCCCGAATTTTGTAGCTAAAAGCAGTAGTAGCGCGAATAACAGTTACCAGTTAGTCAGTGGGAGTAGAGTCCAAGATTAGATAACTGATAACTGATTCAACCCCCTCTGAACTTGTAAACCGAGTTATCAGGGGAAAATCATGACAAACAGAGAACGCCCTAAGAGCGCTCTAGAAGAGCGTATGGGGTCGAGTGCAACTTTCGCACGGCGGCAATTTTGTGCTGTGGCGAAGGGGAATTTTCGGAATATCCAACCTAGAGCAAGAGTTTCGCAGCTTGAAAGAGTTCTCTCCAAGGAATTCCGAGGGGAGAACCGATGAACGCAGCAACAACTGAATACCCAAACAATCTCACGGTTGCCCAATACCATGAGCTAACAGTTGGTAGTGCGATTCATCCGGCGCTGATTAAACATAACTTCTTCCATATAGAAGGAGAATCAGTTTATGACTACCTGTTCATCTCTGATAAAATCCCACGCAAGAATGCAGGTAGAGTCACGGATGGATACATCAAAATGTATCAGCATTTATTACTGGGAGGGACATGGATTCAGTCCCTTGACCCCTTCAAGAACTGGCAACCGATGGAGTGGGGAAGGATTAAACCCAACTTCCCGCGCTTTGATTGGGAAAAAGGTAAGCCAATAAAGTACGAGTCGCCACCCAAAACCGCCAACCGCGTTACCTATTTCGATGTTCCCAACTATATTTTGAACCTTGTTGCACGGCGCTATAACGTTGCCGATATTGCACAAGTGCTTTTTGCAAAACGTGGAAAAAAGCTGCATGTTAGAAGTCGAAAGAACGGAATTCGCAATGGCGTTCTGTTGCCTTGGCTCTTGCAACTAGGACAAACTACGGCAACGCAATAGCAGCAAATCGTGCTGTTAAGTTCTCTTTTAGCACTGTGCATAAAAGGCATACTCAATCCCCTAATATTCTGTTCCGGGGTAAAGCAGCAGAAAGAATTGAACATCGACTTTCAGCAGAAAGATTTACAAATCACCTTCTGGGAGTGGGTAAAGCAATATCCAGAGATTCCGATTATCTTATGCGAGGGCGAAAAAAAAGCCGCTTGCTTGCTCTCTTTGGGGTTTGTGGCGATCGCACTCCCTGGAATTTGGAACGGGCGCGTGGGCAAACAGGATTTTGATGAACGGTTGCATCCTGACTTAGTACCAATGGCTCAGGCGGGCCGCAAGTTCATAATTCTTTTTGACTACGAAACAAAAGCTAAAACCAGGTGGTCGGTTTTTCAAGCTACTGTTCGCACTGCAAAAGCAATTGAGGCAGTAGGTTGTGAATGTGAAGTTGCATCACTCCCAGGCCCAGAGAAAGGTGTTGATGATTTCGTGGTAGCCAGGGGTGAAGATGCCAATGTTTTACTAACTGCTTTAGTAGACGATGCCAAATCGCTTAAAGACTACCAGCGCTCCTATCGAGCTAAGAAATGGGGACTCTCTAAGTACCAGGCGGATGTCACAGTCAATGTTAAATATTTGACCCAAGCACTCTGCATTCCCAATTTGGAGGAAAAATGTTCATCCGCTCCGCCACTTTACGAGCTTGGACTTGAAAAATTATTCAGTCCAAATCTGATAGCTACGGACCGCAATTTGGATAAAGGGGAAAGAGAAAATGTTGAATTAATTGATTCTGACCCTAAACCCAGTACCCAAAATCCCAAAAAATCTTTCCATTTTCCACAAATTGGGCTAGTAATTTTGTGGAGCGATATGGGTACGGGGAAAACCGAGTTAATGCGCTGGTGGCGTGACCAAAATCCTAACGCCAGATTTCTCAACAATGGACATCGGGTTAACTTGTTGAAAAATCTTGCCGAACGCTTGCAGACAGCGATGTATTCAGACTTGGGTTATGCTGGTTTAGCTCAAGCCCAAGCCCTTAGTATTACCATTGACAGCTTGCACAAACTCAATACGCAGGCGCTAATTTACGGCTGCATATTTATTGATGAAGCCTGCCAATACCTCACCCACCTACTACACAGTAATACTTGCAAACAACACCGTGCAGCAATCTTGGAAGTACTGGAATATATAGTATACAACGCGCCACTAGTCGTCCTTGCCGACGCACACATGGATGATTTGACAGTGGACTTCTTTCTTGCAATGCGGCCACTCGGGGAAATTCCTTACATCGTCAAAAACGAGTGGCGCAATGGAGGACGCACAATTTATTGGTACGAAGGCAGTAATTCAAGCGCCCTAGTTGCCCAAATCTCGGCGGCACTGATGCAAGGTCTGAAAATTATGGTAGCCAGCGACTCTAAGCGTTTCATCAAGAAACTCGACAAGTCTTTTGCTATCAAGTGCGAAGAATCTAACTCCGAAAAATCCCATACACCACAAAAATGGCGGATTTGGTCTATTCATTCAGACAATTCTGGCAGTGATGAGAATGTCGCTTTCATCAAAGATATCACCAACGCAGTCAAAAACTTTGATGCCTTGTTCACTTCTCCCAGCCTGGGGACTGGTGTCGATATTTCTGAGTATCATTTTGATTTAGTGTTCGGTGTCTTTCACGGCGTAAGTCAGACAGCTACTGAGTGCGCCCAGCAACTGTACCGCTATCGCCCGAAAGTCCCCTTTCATATTTGGGTGGCCCCGCGCCCTCCCTTCGGCTACCAAGATACAAACGCATCCAAAATCAAAGAACGCCTCCTGCAAACCAACGAGGTAACAGCTTTTCTGTTGCGGATCGACCGAAAAACAGGCTTAAGGGGAGCCGAGAAAGATTGGGCGCTTGAGGCTTACTGCCAAATTCTCGGCAACCGCCACTATTCTCTGAATAATCTCCGCGATGATTTGCGATCGCTCCTCACCGAGATGGGCAATACCTTTATATGCATGGGCAGTGACGATGATGACCAATCTCTTGAACGCATGAAAAATGCGGCGGCTGCTTTGGACACTGCCCATTATTCGGCTGTTGCCAAGGCTAACAATATTACAGCCAGTGAGTACCGTGCCCGTCAAAGCAAAGATTACCTTGACCCTAGCGAAATTTTTGAATGTGAAAAGTTTCGTATCTTTGATTCTTACGGCATTGAAGTAACCGAATCACTCGTAGAAATGGATAAAGGTGGTCGATTAATAGGAGCCTTAGCTGGACTTGAGGCCATTTTAGCAAAGCCCGATGAATCAATTGTTGACCCGAAAACTGGGCGAAGTTATCCTACGCCACCAACAATTGTCGCTCAAAAAGACCGCACTGAACGCGACAATTTACCTTTGTGCATCGACTGGGGTAATTACTCGGCGCGGTGGTTAGCACGGTTTAACCTGGGGCTGCATCAAATTCTCACTTCTTTAGTCAGGGGTGATGAAGTTACCGCCGACGATGCCGCTTTACTGAAGATGACAGCGATCGCCATTAATTGTGCTGCTCACGTCAAAGCAATTCTTGGCTTTTCTATTCCCCTAGACTGTAAACCTATTTGGTTGCTGGCCACAATAGTAGAGCAGTTGGGGTTAAAATTAACCTTCCGCAAACAGGGCAAGCGGGGTCAACAGGTGAAACTTTTCTCTTTATCTAAAAAGGAATTGGAATTTGCTCAAGAGGTAATTGCTCATCGCGTGGAAAAGCGTAATCAAAAAGAAAATCGAACCTATTATGCTGCTCAAACCCCTGCTGCGTATAGTGTAAACCCCAATCAGCAGCCCGTATCCACACCCCCCCCGAATGCTATAGGTAACTCCCATTGCCAAGGGGAGGATACTACCGAATTTGAGTCGCCCCAAACTGATCGCATTACGCTACTCCACTGCGTAGAAATACTTCGCTCTGGTAGTAAGCAGGGGGTTGACGCGATTAAAGGCATCCTTAAGCGATGGGTTGAGGATTTGCGCTGGGAGACGGTGCTGGAACTTGAAGCGATCGCGGCAAATGAACTGCGGCGAGTGGAGTCAGCAGTACCCGAATTTTATCAATGGCTCTCGGAAGAGGTGTTGCCTATGGAGGGGGCTAGCTAGATAAAAAATTTCATTAACATTTAAAAGCTGTTTCTTGTTTCATTTCCAGTAGCAATTGATATCACTGGTTCCAATTTCTGCTGAATTTTCACAAGTCATGTGCGTAAATCTCAAATATCCATCAAGTTCATAGCACTGCTGTCATTAGGTCTAGCCTTGAGATAGCGATCGGTGATGGCTAAATTGGCATGACCCAAAGTTTCTTTCACCAGCACTGGATTAGTCCCGCGCTCAATCGCGTGAGAACCGTGGGCATGACGTAACCAGTGTGCCGAAACCAGTTCGCTTAATCCCGCCTCAAGGGAGATCGCTTTGACAATCGGGTGCAAGTTTTGACGGTCTAAATGTCCCCCCTTTTGACTTGGAAACACTGCTTGATTGGAGTGAGCATTATCTTTGAACTCCATTAATTCCGACCAAAGCTTTTGCTTGATGAGAATTGTCCGATTTTTACTGCCCTTGGCTTTTCGCACGTACACTTGACCACTCTCACCACGGGGTGTCAAATCTCCCCAAGTCAGATCACAGATTTCACTTGCCCGTAACCCTGCCTGATACAGGAGTTTGATAATTAACAAATTTCTTTTGGCTGTGTACTGGCGCTTAGGAGTTTTAGCATCAGCTAAATGCTTAGAAGCTGCCCGTACCAACAATTTAATATCAGCTTCATCAAGATAGCGTTCGTTGATTACATCTGGTAATTCACCCAGTTTTAGTGCCATACCCACATTAAAAGGGAGATATCCAATTTTATGAGCGAAACTAATCAAGCTTTTGGCACAAGCTATGTATATCCGCTTTGTGCTTTCGGCATTGCCCCCAAAAGAACTAGCGTATTCTACCAAGTCTTCATAAGTCACTTTTTTGAGCGGCTTGTCCATAAAATCCAGAAATCGCCTAGTGTATCGCTGGTAAGCCCGAATAGAAGACGACGCTTTTCCCTCCAACCACAGCGCAATCAACTTCGCCTCCGCCTGCGCTACTGGCAAGGAAGCGATCGCCTTTCTATGGGCTGTTATGTGGACTAGAGAGAGCGTCATTTTTATTACTCCCTTAATAATCAGACACAAGCGTAGTTTCGTCTGGTTTTATAGTGTCTGATTTTTATTGTCCTTTAAAATGGGCGTTTCAACTCACCCTCAAGCGACTGAAAATTTCTCGATTTTTGCGTATAGTACACCTCTAATACTGAGGAGCGTGACAAACACAATACTGTTATGCAATTGTTCAACAGGGTATTTATTTTGAAAAACCTAAAAGTAGGTGAAAAAAATAAACTATAAATGACTTTATAGTTAATAAATGATATAACAGGTCAAAGATCATCCTCCAAAGAATGCACTACACAAATATTACAGATGTAGGCTTTGCTTAAAGAAAGCGGGCAAAGGTGCTTATTTTAAAGAACTTGTACAAAATTCTCCCCTACTTATGTTGCTTCGGTGCCAAATGACAGCTTATCGGAATAGCCCGCTCTTTAATCGCTATCACGCCATAAAACTATAGAGTCATTTTTAATTTATTTTTTGAGAGTGGTTTGATTGCACGGCAGGGAAAGAGGTCAGTTCCCTCTGCCTCTTCATTGTGGGCGAAAGGACAGCTAGCTGCCGGATTTCTCACTCTTGATTGAGAGCAACAACCGCTCGGGTGAAATTGTCAAGTTGAACATTTCTAAATTGCAATCGTCGGGTGCAAAAAAGCGCTTTCCAACCGCTGCTGTAATCGCGTATATCGCAGTTGGTCGTCACTAGAACGCAAAGCCTTGGATATCGCTTTCTTGGAACCAACGACAATCGCTAACTGCTTGGCACAAGTTAATGCTGTGTACAACTGTTTACGAGACAACATCATATAAGGCTGCGTATAGATTGGCAGAATCACTACCGGATATTCTGACCCCTGGCTTTGATGAATGGTGAGGCTCCAGGCGAGGGCAATTTGATTTAAGTCTGCTCTCGTCCTAATGACAGTATGCTTACCATACTGTACAGTAACTTCCATCTCTTCAAGATCAATGGCCTTGATAATTCCGAAGTCGCCATTAAAAATTTCGTGATTATAATCATTAGTCAGTTGAATGATCCGATCGCCTTCTCGTAATAAATTCCCGCCCCTGGTAATCTCTACTTTGTCGGGACTGGGCGGATTAATCAACTGCTGCAATACGGTATTGAGGTTACGAGTCCCAAGCAAACCCCGCGACATGGGGCAAAGCACTTGCACATCAGTAGCTCGATTGTAACCCAGGCGGGGAATCAAGTCTGTAATGATTTCGGATATTGCTTTAACACCATGTTTGGGGTGATGACCGCCGCCGTGCCACAGACACTTAGACACGGGATTATCGGAAATCGGTTCAATTGTGGGAAACTGGCTTCGGTTAATTTGGTGAGCAGCGGTGATAATTGCGCTCTGTTGGGCTTGCCTAAATACCTTGGTCAACCGCACCACCGGAACGTGACCAGAATTAATCAAGTCAGCAAGGATTTGACCGGGACCGACAGAGGGTAACTGGTCAATGTCACCTACTAGCAGTAGTTGGGAACCGTATTGTATCGCCTTTACCAAAGAAGATGCCAGAAACAAATCAAGCATACTAGCTTCTAGCGCGACAATTGCGGTATGGGGTAAAGGGTTTTGATTATCGCGTTTGAAGCCCATTGTCTTTGGGTCAAATTCCAACAAGCAGTGTATCGTCTTGGCTTCGAGTTGTGTGATTTCACTCAGGCGTTGAGCAGCGCGTCCAGTTGGCGCAGCTAAGGCGATAGATTTGCCCATTGCTTTCCACAGAGTATGATCTGGGTGGTGAAAGTTTTACCGCAACCGGGGCCACCAGTAAGAATCATTACCCTTGAATATGCAGCCATTTCTACCGCTAGCCGTTGCTGTGGTGAAAGTTTGATTTTACGACTCTTGGTGAAGCGCTCAATCCAGGCGCGAACACGAGGCATATCTTGTGCAACTGGTTGGCAAAATCTAGATTGTATTAATTGAGCAAGGTTCTGTTCGGTGTGAAAGTACGTTGGTAGATAACATAGCAGCGTTTGGTCTGAGCTTTTCTCGCGGATTAAGTCATCCTTTCGTGCCATGTCTTTGATAATATCAGTGAGGGCATCTTCTTCGGGTGTGTGATCTGCTGTAGTCAGGAGTTTGATAACATTCTCAATGAGTTTTGGCTGGGGTAAATAGCAATGCCCATCGGCAGCAGCTTCGTTCAAAACATGAATTAAACCAGCACGGTAACGGAACTGACTATCAGGCGCAACTCCTAAATTAAAGGCAATTTTATCAGTTCTCAGAAAACCAATACCGTAGATGTCAGCAGCTAACTGGTAGGGATTGCTGGTGAGAGTAGCGAGTGCTTCATCCTTGTACTGCCTGTAAATTTCGACTGCATAAGTAGTAGAAACGCCATGACTGTGGAGAAATAGCATTAAATAGATGTAAGAGATGTAAGAAAATAAAATAAAAATAAGTTGATAGCTAAATAAAGATATTTTTAATTGAAGCAGAGACTTCATATTTGGGTTATGCCATCGGCGACGACGACCCGGACGCGAACAATCCCACAAACTATCGAGTTTGCCCCAGTACCAGCGATGAATTGTGTCGCGTACAGTCTGTGGATGCCATTTTAAGTATTGTGCGATCTTTAGCACTGTCCATCCAGCGGCTGATAAGCGTAGTACAGTGGCACGACTTTGAGTTCTTGGTGGTATACCTTTTGCTTGAGTGAGTGCTAGTAGGGCTTGATCTTCAGCCCTTTCAACGCGAACAAATGAACTACTAAGGCAAAGGCTAAAACCCGTTCCCAATATAGGTTATCAATGATGAATTCAAGGTATCCTTGGCAATATCAGTACCAGGGGGAAGAGAAAATGCTGTCCTCTATCTTTGAGCAATTTGTAAAAGAAAGTCCAGTAAGCGTGATGGCACAAGCATTAATGTCACATATATTTGCACCTGAGCGGATGGATGGGTTATTTAGAAGACATGCTCAGGTGCAGTACCAACAAGATTTGCTATTTTCTAGCCTTGTAGATTTGATGAGCTTGGTGGTATGTGGAATCCAGAAATCAGTTCATGCAGCGTACAAAGCGAGGGCAAAGAATTTAAGTGTAAGTACAACAGCCTTGTACAACAAGCTTTGTGGTGTTGAGTTGAGCGTAAGCCAAGCCTTAGTAAGAGAAACAGCACAAGACTTAGTTGAATTAGTGAAATTAGTCGGTGGAGAACAAGCAAGTATATTGCCAGGGTATTGCATGAAAGTAGTGGATGGAACTTGTTTGAAAGGAACAGATCACAGACTAAAAGCAATCCGAAATCTAGCGGCATCCGCACTACCGGGGAAAGCGATAGTAGTACTCGACCCGTTGTCAAAAATAGTCACAGATATTTTTCTCATTGAAGACGGTCATGCACAAGAACGTTCCGAGTTTGACTCAGTATTAAAGAAAGTATTGCCACAAGATTTATGGTGTGGAGACAGGAATTTTTGTACATTAAAGTTTTTATTTAAAATTCAAGAGAAGAAAGCATTCTTTGTAATCAGACAACATAAGGGGATGGGATTTAAAGAGCTAGAGGAATTAAAACCATTAGGCTCAACAGAAACAGGAGAATTATTTGAGCAAAAGGTAGAAATAAATTACGATGGGAAAGCTTTAACATTAAGACGGGTTTTAGTAAAGCTATTTGTCCCAACGCGAGATAAAGAATGGGAAATAGCAATTTTCAGCAATTTACCAGGCGCTGTACCAGCAGGGAAAATAGCCGAAATATATCGTAATCGTTGGACTCTAGAAAGCCTATTTCAAACAGTAACTAAAAATTTCAACGGTGAAATTCAAACTATAGCTTATCCAAAAGCAGCTTTATTTTCATTTTCTTTTGTCTTAGCTGCGTACAATATACTCGCAACATTAAGAGCGGCTCTAGGGGGTGTACATGGAGTTGGAAAAATTGAAGTTGGTTTATCTGATTTTTATTTAGTTGATGAGATTCAAGGCACATATAGAGGAATGATGATTGCAATTCCGGCTTCGGAGTGGGAGATATTCAAAACTGTTTCAATAGTCAGAATCGCACAACTTTTACGACAATTTGCAACGGGTGTTAATCTTAAACAGTTTGTCAAAGCAACTAGAGGAGCAAAAAAGCCGAAATTACCAGTAATATATGATAGTAAACAGGGACATATTTCAACTAAGCGACTTTTAGAACAGTACAATCATTCATAAAAAATCAGTTAATCACCACCACATAACTGATTAAATATACTGACTTACCTAATGTAAAAAAATGGTGTAGTCAGAGAAATTTTATTATTTATTTTTTGTGAAAAACCATGATTTTAGCTTCTTAAATCTCTTAATCTATGATTGCATTACTGAACTTTAAGAAATTAATGTATGAATTTATCTAATTCAATAGTTTGAACAGTTGTAATTGCTAAAAAATACCTTTTTTCTAGCAATTTATAACTTGAATTATCAAAAAGAGGATATAGTTCATTTGTTCGCGTTGAAAGGGCTGGGTCTTAAACCCTTGTTCCCTTCGGTCACTCTCTGTGGGTACGAGTTAGAATTCCCTTCTGCCTTCTGCCTCCTGCCCTCTGCCTTCCTTAATAAAAATTACCACAAAACTATTAAACAAGCTTTGTGGTAATTAATTTACAAATGTCGCCAGAAGTTCTTACTGATAGTCTTGAGACTGACTACCTTGGGTTCTGCTGCTTCAGGGACATGACCAACAGCTACCGCAGCAACTTGTGGTGCAGGTGTCGCTAACAGAGAATTGAGTAATTCTTGCTGATAGTCAATATCTGCTACTGTGCGGTAAACTCTGTAAGGATCTATCTGCATTCCTAATGGTGTTGGGACAATTTTCAGATACTCGTTAAGGGCAAGTATGTAGCTATCACTAAAGTTTCTGTTTGCAACAGCCAGGCGTATAGCATTTAATAGTTGTATCGCTCGTCTAATATCTGAAATACTGCCATCGCCATCCATTTGTGGCTGACTTTCTCTGTAGCCCTTAGATTTTTTTTCGGCTACCAGATTGTGAAATTTAAAGACAGCCTGTTGATGGCTCAAGAGAGAATGTACTTTCTTCTGGGAATTGTAACCCACTCGTCCCCATTCAACAGTCAAACTACTGCCTTCAACTTTCGCACTCCAGAATTTGTTACTGTTGTTAACAGCGTCGACAAAAACAAGATATGTTTCCATAGTTTTCATGCTGTAATTAGTGAACAGATGAATATCTAAAAATTAGATATTCATCTGTAATTAGTTATTGAATCGTCAATAATCGGGCATTACCCCAACGTAATTGATATTGCAAAGCTTCTAAAATTGTTTCAGCATCGTCAACAGTTAGTCCATTTAGCTCAGAACAGAGATTTATTAACACTTCTGGAATACCATCACACAGGAATCTCTCAAAGTCTCCATCTTTCAAAGCTTCTGTAACCAAATAGTTATCAGGAGTACATATTCGTTGCATAAAAACATATTGCGACAAAGTTGTACGTAGCAAGAGTTTGGTTTTTCTGTCCAGTTGTTCTAAATATGCACCATGTTTTTCAACTAACTGGTCGATTTTTTCGGTTTGACCGTAATAAGTTACCAAGTCTGTATTTGCCATTTTATTTTCCTTGAAATTAGAAATATCATTGTCAATCCAAGCCAATTCACTCTCTTTTTGGCGTAGCAATTGTCTCTTTTAAGCAATGCGATTTCTCTTGAACACAACAGGAGAAATCGCGGACTTTATCAATTCATGTTGCGAAACTTGGCAGTACGCAAAGACGCTTGTTTCGCCCCGATGACAGGACTAGAGGCAGCCCTCGCAGTCTTAGACCAAGCTCGCATTCGCTCCACTGCCTGAGCATCAGTAACGGCAAGCGGGGTAATGGAATGGCTGCAATTCTCTAAATCTCCCAGCGTTACCTGCTGCGGTCGTCCCTCATCAAACGCCAGTAGTGCCGCTTCTGCTGCTAGGGTTTCCAGTTCGGCTCCTGAAAACTTCGCGGTGTTTGCAGCGATCGCCTCCAAATACTCGGACTCCACTACAATGCCAAATCGCTCCAGGTGAATTTTCAGGATTTGAGGATTTGTGTAAAAATAACCTGAACAATTTTTGTGCGAAAGCTAGATTTAGCAAGCTATTCCAAATAAATTTTGTACAACTTATTTTTACATGATGCCTGACAGCGCTCCGGTTCCGTTGGTAGATCGACGAAAAAATTTTCATCAAAGTGTCCCTTCCTCTTGAGTTCACTTGGTAGTGCTGACGGATCGTTACACGTTGCTACAACGAACACCCCCGCCGTACACTCACTCATGAACGTGAGCAAATTCCCCAGAATGCGCTGGGAAACTCCAGAGGTGTCACCAATCCCCGAAAGTGCTTTTTCTATCTCATCAACCCATAATACGCATGGGGCAATAGCTTCAGCCGTTTTAAGTGCGCGGCGGACATTGCCCTCGGACTCGCCAACGAGTGAGCCTAAAAGGGACGCAATGTCTAGTTGTAGGAGTGGTAAATTCAGTATAGTTGCGATGTTCTTAGCAAGTAAACTTTTACCAACTCCGGGAGGCCCCGCCAACAATACACCTTTGGGTTGCGGCAGATGTAGCTCACGCGCCTCTTGTGTGAACAGCCGCCGCCGCCGAGTCAGCCATTCGCGCAGTAGATCCAAACCGCCGAATGTGATTGTTGCAGGTTTACCCAATTCGATACCCATTTGAGCAAGTAGCCGAGTTTTGTACTCGACGGCTTTGGGGATGAAATCAGCGCCGACAACGACACCATCATTAGACCTCTTGCAGAATTGATTTTGTGTTATGATGATTGGTTTTCTTAATCTGAATGGGGTGAGATAACTAAAAAGATTGATGCCTGGGGTATTTATAGCGATAGTTGTAATCGCGGAACGTCTGACAGAAAAAACATCAC
>NZ_JACJQM010000055.1:0-37516 GCF_014696655.1 Nostoc sp. FACHB-888
CCGATCTACAGGGTTTTAACCCCGTGACAAAACTTTTCGCCTTCAAAGGCGAGGTTTTAGACCCGATTGTTTTGATAATTAAAAATTAAAGAATTATTTTTAATTTTACATTTTTAATTTTTAATTCCCAAAGGGTGGGGGCTTGTACCCCAAATTAATTAATTAAAAATTATTATTCTTCTCAATTTTTAATTTTTAATTTTTAACTTTTAATTAAAAAAAGGTCAACTGCCCCACCGACTTTTACAATGCGGATTGGTATCAATCTATAAGTTCGCCCATATTAAAATCTATTCTTATCCAACCTTTGAGTCTTCGTAAATTGTCGAGAATGAGTAAGGGAATCTGCCAGTGATGTACCATCAGGAAGGGTAAGGGATCACTCACCTCAAAAATTGCTTCTTTCCCCCGCCTGATGTTTCTTACCCAGGTTTGCAGTTGCTTAAACGATCTAATCTCATTCAGCCGCCAAACTTCGTGGTATAGCCAATAGGTTGGCTTACTATCACTAAGAGGGTGCAAAGATTCAGCCAGAGGCTCTTTACCAAGATAGGCATCCGCTACTCCTGGATGATTGTAAAACATAGTAATGGCGGAGTGAGTACGGGGGTTACACTCAATTGCGTAAACAGTTCCGTCTTCTGCCTGGATGAAGTCAAAGGAAAGTTGCCCGGTTTTTCCCAGTTCTTTGGTAAAATGACTCGCCCATTGCATAATTTCTCGCTGATCAACGTTTTCGTAGTTGACTTGAAAGGCGGATGACTCACAGCAGCAGTACATTCTTGACTCTCCATCTCGCGCGGTAGTGTGAGTGCAGTATTCCTTTCCAGGGATGAATTCCTGCATAATCCAGGGGTTCTCCTCACTGATGGGCAGACTCTTGACAAATGCTGCTGTTTCTGATTTTGTATCGCAAGGTAGCTTGGTGAGATTCAAGCGACGCACTTGATCGTAGGGGATGCTTTTAAGAATGTATTTGCGCTTCTCCTTTGAAAAGTCGAAGTTGAGGACTTGTTCGGGATCGGTAATTTTGAAGGATTTGGGGACAGATAAACCGAACGATCGCGCTGTTTCGGAAAAGGCAAATTTGTCATCCAGGATCTTCGTGACATCACCATCGAAGTGGAAAAACTCTACAGAGTCTGGTAATGGTGACTTGCCTTGATCAAAGTGGATGACGGAAAAAATGGCTACCGGGATAAAAAAGTCGATCTTTTCTGTTTTAGCGATCGCATGTAGGGTTTCAATGTAGCCTTCTAAGTCTTTGCTGGGATCGGGAACAGTATAAAAACCTGCAACTGAGTTGGAATATTTATTACCACTTGACCAGAATTTCTCAATGTCAATTATAATAACCCGATGTCCAGCAGCATGAAATGATCGCGCTAGCTGAAGAGTTTTAGTCATTCTAGCGCCAGCAATCAAGATATTTTTAGAATTGGGGTTGACAACAATTGACTTACTGAATGGTTGCCTAAGAAAGTTCCACAGTAGCGATGTTAAGACGACAATACAGTTTAAGGGAAATGCCAGTGCTAGTAATACAAGAGTGCCCAAGTTTTGGAACACTACAAAAATATTCTTTCTCATAGTTATAATTGTGACATCAAAGATTGTATTTTTTCTCGTCAAATATTTTTAAACAATTGCAACTGCTTTAACGAGCTAGTTTGATTAAGTCTCTATTCGTGTTCAAGCCAATAACCGGGCTTACTATAACTTAGGGGTTGCAGAGGTATTGCCATATTTTATGTCTTCTCCAAACTGTATGAGTTTGCCGATGTTGAAATCAATCCTCACCCAAGTTCGTAAGGAGCGTAAACTATCGAGTAATAGCAAAGGAATGTGCCAATGATGTACCATTAAAAACGGTAGTGGGTCGTTAACTTCAAAGATTGCATCCTTCCCTCGCCAAATATTTTTAAACCACTTTTGTAACTGCTTTAACGATCTAATTTCATTAAGTCTCCAAAGTTCGTGATAAAGCCAATAAGTAGGCTTACTATCACTCAGGGGTTGCAGAGGTTCAGCCGGAGGCTTTTTATTAAGATAGGCATCCGCTAAACCAGGATGGTTGTAATACATTGTAATTGCAGAGTGAGCGCGAGCGTTGCACTCGATCGCATAAATCGCCCCATCTTCCGCCTGAATGAAGTCAAAACAAAGTTGTCCAGTCAGTTGTAGTTCTTTGACAAAATGACTCACCCACTCTTTAATTTCTGGGTGTTCAAAGTTTTCGTAATTGACTTGAAAAGCAGATGATTTACAGCAGCAATGTACCGTTAATGCACCATTTCTCACTGTATCGTGAGTACAGTATTCTGTACCGGGAATAAACTCTTGCAATATCCAAGGGTTATCTTTACTAATTGGCTTACTTTTAACATGAAGCGCCATTTTTTCGTAAGACTCCATTGGTAGCTTAGTCAAATCCAAGCGTAAAACAGAGTCATAGACAATACTTTTGAGAATGTACTTGCGCTTTTCGTTGGCAAAGTCGAATTTAAGAACTTGTTCGGAATCTGTAATTAGGAAGGTTTTCGGGACAGATAACGACAGTGAGCGGGCAATTTCTGCAAAGGTAAACTTGTTATCCAGCATCTTCATGGTATCAGCATCGAAGTGGAAATTCTCGCAATAGCCTGATAACACTGGTTTGCGCTCGGAGTCAAAGTAGCTGGCAGCAAAAATACCTACTGGGACGAAAAAATCTATGTTTTCTTTTTTAGCGATCGCACGCACCGCTTGAGTATAACCTTCTAAGTCTTCTTGCGAGTCAGGAACTGTGTAAAAGGCAGCCACAGAGTTAGAAAATCGATAACCACTGAACCAGTATTTGTCGAGATCAAATAAAATGACTCGATGCCCAGCAGCGTGAAACGATCGTGCTAGCTGAAGGGTTTTGGTCATTCTACCACCACCGATCAAGATATTTTTAGGATTTTCGTTCGATACCACTTGTTTGGCATACGATCTGCTGAAAAAATTCCACAGCAGCGATGCAAGTACGACGGTACAGTTAAAGGGAAATGCGATCGCTAGTAATGCAAGTGTGCCCAAGTTTTGGAATATGGCAAAAATCTGCTCCCTCATAGTTGTAATTGTGACATGATATATGCTTAATTAACTCAATAAAATTCTTCAAGAGGGGCGAATAATCACTGAGATGGGAAATAAACTGCTAATGGCTTCTTTCCGCATCGTCTCTATTTTTTTTGCTAAATGTAGAATATTTATTCTTTATTTTTTAGATAGAGATTGCCTTGAGTACAAATAGGTGTTGCATACGCACTTGAAGTCATTAGATTTTTAGGCGATCGCTCTATTTTGTAGCAAGGGTGTATATTAGAGTTCTATTACTTGTCGCTAGCGAAGACCTTGTGCTATTCCAAGTCAGAAGAAAGCGAAAAAGGTGATTTGCCGGTCATCAAATCTTGCCCAACGCTTCATTGATCGCCGTCATAAATAACTCATTTAAAGGAATTCCCGCGGCTTTCGCCGTATGGGTAATCACACTTTTGTGGGCAAAAATACAATACAACCCGGCTTCTAAGAACCAAGGTTCTCCCTTTGGGTCGATGCGGAAGTCAAATAAACTATAATGGCGACAGCCCAAAGCCAAATGACACTTCTTCGCTTCTTGCTGAACCTTTTGGGTGATGGGGTCATTAGGATCTACAATCCAGTACTTGACATTATCTTTAGCGGTTAAACGCAAGTTGCCATCATCCGGTTTTGGGAATTTCTCAGTATAGCTGCGGATGGGTTTCTCGTGAGGGTCTACCAGATACTCTTGAAGGGGTAAAGCGACTAGATCCCCATCTTTGACAATGATGCCGCATCTGACTTCTCGACCTGGTTCAATAAATTCTTCTACGATGACCTCCGAAGCATGTTCAAATGCTTTCTTCAGGGCAACGTCATAGTCAGTAACCTCTTTAACTAACGACACCCCTAAAGAGTTGTCGGCAGTTGCGGGTTTGACGACTGCGGGAGGTTTAATTGTCGGCACGTCTCCTTGGCGAAGCAGTTCTCCAAAAGGCACTTTGACCCCTGCTGCTGCGACAATTGCTTTGGTTCTGGCTTTGTGGGCCGTTATTGCCATGACATCCGGAGTATTGCCTATGTAAGGGATCTTAAGCAGGTCGAATAGTGCGCGGTAGTGAGTCACTCCAGGGATACAAAACATTTGTGGCAACATAAGGTCAATGTTTTGCGCTGTTATAAACTGTATAGCGTCTAACAGAGGCATGGGTTTGGCGACAGCAATATCTTCTGGACTGAGGGAGCAAGGAAATCGCCACTGCTGATCAGGTGTGATGTATGCAATCTGAAAGTCATAAAGCGATGGATTTGCTGTCTCTACCAGACAGATTTGGGCATATTTGCGTGACAACTCACAGTAAAAATCATTGTATGCAGACCCAACTAAATGAAGGATGCGAAGTACTGGCATGATTCATATTCCTAAATACCGTTGTATTTTATACAACAACTGCGATCGCAAAAAAATAGCTTGAGGGGAGATGAGGAAGCAAGCGAAAAATTATTCTTTTGAAGTCTAAGCCTTGGCTTAGACTTCTCTGCTCATCTCCTCATCTCTCGATTAGACAACGCGTCTAATCAGGGTTATACCATCTCGGATGGGTAACAGAACTTGCTCTACACGAGGATCGGCGGCGACAATACGGTTGAACTGAGCGATCGCTTCACCGTTGGCGGTACGCTGTTCAGGTGGTAGGTAAACTTGTCCCTGCAACAAAGTGTTATCCACACAGATTAAGCCGTCGGGAGCCAGTAAGTTACTATCCAAAATGGTCTGGAAGTACAATACATACTCTTTTTTATCCGCATCAATGAAGATCAGATCAAATACTTCTTTTCTGGCAGCCAGCTTGTAGAGTGTCTCTAGGGCTGGTGCTACTTCCACAACGATTTTGTCGCCGTGGGGAGACTCACTAAAGCAACGAACAGCAAATTGAGCAACATAGGGATCTACTTCGCAACCTATAAGTTGCCCATCACTTGGTAATGCTTCTGCCATTGCTAAGGCTGAATACCCTGTGAACATTCCTACTTCTAGAATGCGCTTTGCCTTAGTCATGTGAACAAACATTTTCAATGTCTGTCCTTCAAGATGTCCTGAGAGCATCTCCTGCTCTAGTTGACGCACTGTTTCACCATCACTGAAGCGCTTGCTCCAGTCTTCAATGCTTGTTTTTTGCGCCAATGCTGTCAATGCGCTCGATTCCGGGGTGGTGTAATCATCCAAGTAGGGATCTAAACCCGCCGCTAATTGAACTCCCTGCCGCAAAGAATTTAATATCTCTACAGGAATGTTGTTCTCTTCTGCTAATTTGAGGGTTTGCTGTAGCTGGGCTAATAAAATACTGTGTGGCGTTATCGGCCTAGCTGTTTCTCGTCCTAAAACACTCGTCATATTTTCACACCCCAACTAGCTTGGCTTCTTGACTTTCAATGTATGCGTCAACACCTTTTCCGCCACGAGGGTATTTAGCACAAAGACGTTTGTGTTCAGCTAGCGCAGCATCAAGTTCTTCACGAGTCAGATCGTTGGCAAAGAAGCACTCACCAATCGGACAAGGCATGGCTGCGCGTTGTTTGCCATCTCGTGTCAAGCTAATAGACTGGGTAGCATCCCAGAGCAAATCTCCATCTAGTAGAGGGTGATCGAGTGATAAACCGATACGACTCATCAAGTCTAGAATGCGATCGCGCTCTCCTGTTGGAATATAGCCCCGTTGTGCTGCAATGGTTGCAGACAAAGCCATATCTATATTGACCGCATGACCATGATATAGGGGTATCTGAGGTGCTAATTCTAGGGTAGGACTCCAAGTGTGACCATAGGCGATGACGCGATCGAGGTCTATTTCATGCAAGTTAGGAGTCTCTAACTCCAACATGGTTTTGATTGCTTCATAGTTGACTTTATGGGCAATCTCTTTAATTTCCGGTGTAGCATTCACATGTCCAAAGTGAGTGGAAAGCAGTTCTTCGCCATATTCGTATAGCAGTTCAAAGACTTCGGAGTTAGAAACTACAGCAATTTTCACCAACTCTGCCATCCCATTACGAACTTGAGACGTTGGCAAGGTTTTCAAAAATGAGAAATCCAGGATCACTTTCAAAGGTGCATGATATGCTCCCAAGCGATTTTTCAACTTGCGGTGATTAACTGCTACCTTAATCGCTACACCTGCATCAATTAAACCAATCAACGTGGTAGGAATGCGGATATAGTTGCTCTTGCGACGGTAAGAAGCGCAAGCAAACCCAGCCACATCAGTAACGAGACCACCACCGACAACCAAGACTGGTTCTTTACGAACTAAGCCAAAATCCGAAAAAGCGTCAACAATTTTTTCAAACGTTGCCAGGGTTTTAGCTGGCTCTGTAATCATGATCGGAAATACTGTCAGTTCAATGTCATAGTGTCTAAAATATGACCTGATCTGATCGCCATAAAGTTCATGGACATTGGCATCAATTACAGTCAGACAGCGACCAAATTTTGCATAGCTATCTGCTATTTCTCTGTTTTCAATATCAAATGCACCGTTCACATAGACAAGACTAAAATCGATTTTTTCATAACCTTGCACGTGAAACGCAGCTTCGGTAGCTTCAAAGGATGCTTGAACTTTATTCATGTGTGTTGACCTTGTTCCAGTTAAAAAATTGTGAGATTTCGGTAATAATTCCGATTTACCCTAATGTATGCCAGCAAGAAATAATGATCTTTATCGTTTGAGATTAAAGACATGACTAAAAGAGCTTTCAAGAAAAAAGCTTACTTATATTTCTGACTGGCAATGTTATTAAACAACACCATTCATTGGAGTAAATTCTGTAGGTGGGCTAGTCTCTAATTTAAGATAGCCTCTAAACTGGTCAACTAGTCCCACTAGCAAGATTTTGCCATAATACTTGCATTCTTTCTTTCGGGATTATTGGCTTTACTGAGAGGAAAATTTATCTTAATTGAGATTTATTCCACTATGTTTGTTTAATTTTTAGTGGCTTTCCAACTGTACGATTCCGCAAAAATTCTAGCTGAGAAAACTGATGGTATCGTTTATCCCCAAGCTTAAATTTGAGATTAGAACCCTGATTAATCGTTATTTCGCTGTTTTTTAGCATTAGTATCAAACCTTATATCGCTAAACTCGCTATATTTTATTTGCTTCAGAATAACAGTGGACTTTTAGGAAGTTTGTTTGAATTTTTATTAACTCCACTATATTTGTCTCTAGCAACTTTTCAATCATTAGACTTTGCAAAAATACTATCCTAGTAAACTATTCATATTGTCTATTTCCAGGCTGACATTTGAGATTATGGGCATGATTAATTATCAGCTAACTGTTTTTTAGCATTAGTCTCAAACCATAAAATGGTTAAAAACAAATATGACTTACTACACTCTATTCAGAGTGGCAGTAAAACTCTTTTTTCATTCAATCAAGTTACTCCTCAGTATTCAACGTGCCTACCTCGGTAACTCCTAAAAATTCAGAATTTAAAAATATCTGAGTTATTAGTAACAAAACTTTAACTTTATTTAAGGAACGGTTGTGTTTTATAAGTTTCTAAGTTTGCTTGAATTGCCTTTAAAGTTCTAAATTAAGTTATTTGAGCCTAATCTAGCAAATAATCTCCCCTTTAGTAAATTAAAATTACAACACAAATCATAACATTAGAACAATAAAAATCATAACATATGTAAATACATTTAAGTCAATCCACCATACGAAGTGCACTGGATAACAATACTTTTTTAAGAAAGTATGTCTAAAGATAGATATTATATACAGAAAATGTAATTAACTTGTTTGAACGTGATATGATTAAAAATTTATTTGAAAATTAATCTTGTTTATAATCAAAATCTCTACTACACTGGCTCTTGAGCAAATAATAAGATCAAAGACAACTTGGTAAGCTAATCGTCATTTAAATTGCACCATTTTCATGGTAATAAAGCTGCAAACCCTCTCCCTTGCTCCCCGCCCCCTGCGATCTCAATGTGCAAATATAAATGCTTAACAGCTTATTACTCATGTCTGCGTATAAAACAGACAGTGTTCAGTAAACCATAAACTTTTATAAACCAGCATGAGAAGGCAGGAGGTAGCTATGCTGGAGGCTCAGTTGGTAAACCCCATAAATTTAGGGGTTTTAAACAATTAGTTGACATATATTGAAATTTTCTCATCGGCTTACTGAAGCCACAGTGGATGTTTCAGAATGCAGAAGGCTGTAACAAATTAAGGATTTTGGCAATCTGTATCTGTATCAATTTAAACTTCAACCTATAATTCATCATTCTAGTTGGCGCGATCGCTTAATTACTTTCGATATAAAAAATTGAGTATTTCTAACAAGCAAAATTTATTTAAATTACTTTTAAAAAATCTTAATATTTCTCAATCTAGGTTAAAAAGTATTGAGATTAAATTAAGAATTAAGAGCGATCGCTTTGTAAAGGTTAGTTGATATTTCTTGTCAAACTGCTGGTGAAGTTACAAACTAAGAAATACAACACACGCAATTATTTTATGACTGCTATTTCTAGCCTTGAATTCAAACGACCAATTTGGCAAACCGCTATCATCTTGACTTTGGGCTTTTGGCTCAGTGCTAGTTTAGTTTTAGACTGGGTAATTATGCCTAGCCTTTATCTTTCCGGCATGATGAGCCAAGCTGGTTTTACGACAGCAGGCTATACGATTTTTTGGAATTTCAATCGGATGGAATTATTATCTGCTGCTGTGGTTCTAACTGGTGTACTAGCTTTGAGCAAAACCCGATATCACTGGCGGATTGGCAGTATTGTTTTATCAGTATTGCTGCTAACAATAGCTATGCTTGACACCTATTTCTTAACTCCGCAGATGTGCGCTATAGGAGTTCAACTCAACTTATTTGAAGCTGCTACTGCTATTCCATCGACAATGAATTTACTACACAGCAGTTATTGGGTACTGGAAATAGTTAAGCTGGTGGCTGGTGGCACACTTTTAAACTGGTGCTGGCGGGAGCAATTTTAAGTAGATGGAGAAGTATAACGGTGAGAATGTCCACTTTTAAATCTCACGTCAAAGACGCAAAGAATTTCTTTGCGTCTTTTTGCTACATATAGGTTATGGGTTGATAAATGCGATGTCTACAGTGGTTACTGAGCTTTGCCGTATCCCTACAGGGAAGCTACGCGCAGCCTCTGTCTGCGACACGCTGTGCGTTTGCGTAGCATTCCGCAGGGAACGTACAGAAGTGCAGACTACGCTTAGGCGAACAATGTTGTATTTATCAAAAAAGCTTCATGTTCAAAACCTCGCCCGCAAGTGGCGCGTTCGCGGTAGCGTCATTGCGAATTGCGAATTGCGAATTAATTGTATTTGTGATTTTTAAAACTTGAGATTTTTCGGGCAGATTGATACTATAAAATGATTCACTTCTTTTTAAGTGTAATTCAAAAATATACCAAATTATCTTTTACTGTACATTATCAGCCTTTCCGGATATCCGATCAAATAAATACTGAAAGATAATATTAATTAGTTTTCATGTTTCCTTTACTGATTTATCATGAAGTTTATATGTTTTTGCTAACTTTGTTTGAAAATTATAGTAATCTGAATTTTAGTGGTTACTTACTTGTTATCTACCATCTAGCTGAAAAGAGCTATTTTGCAGGTATGTATTACCAATCAAGAATTTCGCTGTAAGTTCTTGAATTTGTCACTCCAAATTGTGCAGGATGACTATTTAGCTCCACACAGCAGCTCCACACAGCATTAGAACCCGTTTCCAGTAATTATGAAGAGATTCCATTCTGCTGATATCGTCGCCTGTGCATCTCACCACACACCATCATGGCGGCAATTACCAGCTAACTCATCCTTGGTCGGAGGTTACCATTCTTCTTGTGCAAGTGAAAATTTTGCTCAATCCCAACTCTAAGAATTGATCTATAATCACAAACCTAAGTAAGGCATTGATTTTTTGATGCTTAGTGTCTAATAATACTTACTTTCTTTAAGAAGTTCTTATCCAGAATAAACTTTTGGAAAAGTACCCGACAATTTTCGTCATGGCTACAAAAAACTGACTTTTCGCGCTATATGAAAATATCAACGTGAAACCAAACTCCTAGCCCGCAGCACTTCTACCTCTCAAAAGCACGAGAAAGGAATGGAAGTGAGGTTTTCCAGATAAGAATAAAAAGTCAGCTATAAAAACATAGTCCGTCAGTACGGACTTAATGCTCAAAAGCCTTGAGGGGAGAGGTATTTCGGTCTACGTCACAATAGATTTTAGTCGTTTTTGACTTTAGCATCAGGCGCAAAACAACTAGGCAAGAAAACTAAAGTATCTACAATTTTAGGCTGCTAAATACGGATAACGATGATCTTTTTGTGACTGATGGGCGAGAGCCAATGGTCTGTGCCTAGCACTTGAGTTACTGTTAGATTAGCTAGATTAGCGAAAGATACAGAAAACCAATCTAATTTTTGAAATACTATATCCTGACAAACAGTTGGGCAATTTTGCTATTGGGCAAGAACATGGATTGGTTTAGTTGTAATTGGTGCTTTATAGCTTAACAGAGATTGGTGAATTAAGAGTTGGGGGGTGGGAATCTCTGTACTAACTCAAATGTGACCGTTATATTTATCTGAATAGTACTTTCAACAAAGTCGTAGTGAATTCTGAAAAGATAATTCACTAATTTTACCTACAAAGTTAATTTTATTTCAGAGCCATCCGAATGAAGACACTTCCGATTAGTAGATACAGATTTTTCCAAAAGCTCCAGCCTTTATCTCTGTTGAAAAAAATCACTGGTAAGTCGGTCACGGGTTGTTTGCAGGTGTTTAGCAAATCAGGCTCTTGGTCAATATATGTGGATGAGGGGAAACTAATTTATGCCTGCTACTCAGAGAAAATGTTTGAGCCGCTTTACAGAAATTTGCAACGCTTGAGTCAGCAAATTTCCACCATCCCTCACGGAATCCACGAGCAGTTGCGGGCGATATTTGAAACTGGTATTGAAAATCAGGCAATACCGAACCCAGATTATCTGGCTATTTGTTGGCTAGTCAATCAGAAATATATCAGTCCATCTCAAGCGGCGATACTGATAGAGCAATTGGCGCTAGAAATCCTAGAGTCATTTCTGAACTTAGACGAGGGGAGTTATGAATTTATTCCTGAAAGCTTTCTGGATGATATGCCAAAGTTTTGTCATCTGAATCTCCGCTTACTAGTTGAACGATGTCAAACACCCCAAAGCGTTGGCGTTCGCGTTGGCGTATCTGAAAAAGAAGCCTCTGTCTGCGACACGCTGCGCGAACGTAGAGAAGCAGCTTATCGTCAGACATCAAGAACTTCTCAATCGCACCCCTCACAATTGTTCAAAATAAATGAGCTGAAACCTAATGCCAAAACTACATCGAAGTCGTCTATAACAAACGGTTATAAACCACCAGTTTACTCTCTTAATACTAATGAACATAGAGGTCAGCGAATCACCCAATCTCCTGTTGACAAAAAAATCTACACAATCTTTTGCATTGATGATAGCCCGACGGTATTGGATACTATTAAGAGTTATCTGGATGAACAAACATTTTCTTTTGTGGGAGTCACCGATTCTTTAAAAGCTTTAATGCAGATTGTTCATACTAAACCCGACATCATTTTGTTGGATATCTCAATGCCTAATTTAGATGGATACGAACTTTGCTCTTTGCTGCGTAAACACTCAAATTTTAAAAATACGCCTGTGATTATGGTGTCAGGAAAAGTAGGATTTCTAGATAGAGCGAAAGCTAAGATAGTAAGAGCATCAGGCTATTTAACTAAGCCTTTTACTCAAGGAGATTTACTAAAAGTAATCTTTCAACATATTGTTTAATTTCCTAATATAAGAAATAACTCCACAAAAGTCAACATATTTTTTGGAAATTTTAGGTTGAGTATTACCTAGATGGTTACAATTTTAGTTAAATAAGATTGCCTGGGTAAATCAGAATTAGTTAGTCATTGTATTATATTATTATTAATGCAACTAGTACCGCAAGGCAAAAGTCAAAAATCAAAATTATTATAGAATAAGCTGTTAACGGCTTTTCAATAGTCAGCTTATTTCTATCGTACTGTACTAGTGCAAGATCAGCTATATAAATAATATGAAAAGTCAAGCCAGATACAATTATTCTTGATGTAGTAATACCGGGAATCAGTGGATTTGAATTGTGTCGCTTCATCAAAACAAATTCAACTAATCAACAAGTGCCTCTTCTAATTTTTGGTGGCAAAAACCAGGCAATTCACCGCTTATGGACAAAAAACCAAGGTGCTGATGCCTATAGAACTAAGCCAAATACGCCTGAGCTGCCACTGAATGTTATTTAATCGCTTGAAGCATAAATTGCTCCCTATGAACTTTTTTTGGGTAGAATATACCACTTTAGTAGCTCTGAGGAAGTGGTATCTCCCCTAATATTTCCAAAAGAGATCGCTCCATAACGTCACTGACAAATTTATTACCTTGTAAGTTGAGGTGAATGTTGTCGTGATACAAGGCTTGTGGGTTGGTAGTTGAATTGAATATCGGTAAAAAGTCTATATAGTTAATTCGTTGTGTTTTAGTAAAATCGTTCAAGCGCTGGCGTGCTTTAATTTCGTAATCGCGGGGGCCTGGTTCGCCAACTTCTCGCAGTAAGGGAGTCATGACTAGTAAAAATTGGCTGTTGGTTTGGTGAGTCAGGGTTTGAATTTTGCCGATCGCCTCCAGATTAATCCCTACGCGATCGCCTGCTTCGTTTTGCACTGCTTTGATTTCGGGAATTGGCTGTTGCTTGGCGATATAACGTTGCCACAATTCCACCAATGCTAGAGGAGGTTTACTATCGGGATAGTTGCGATCGCGTCCTACCGGTAAAGAAGTGGGAGGAGTAGCAAACAAATCATCGGTATTAATTAATAACACTATTGCTTGCGAGTTGAAATTGCCAAACTTCTGTAAATAAGCTAACTCGTTCCTTGGCCCCCAAGAGTTAGCTGAAGCATTTAGCACTTCTACTTCCTGATAATTACTATTAGTGGATGATGCCAGAGAACGCATCATCATGGTGGATATTGTATTAGTCTGATCTGTCCACCAGCCACCATTAGCAATAGAATCCCCTAACAGTAAAATTCGCAGTCCAGAAGGTGCAGGTGTCTTTTTAATCGGACTACCTCGCATAGAATACTCATTAATTTCGATGCGATTACCAAAACGACGGGTACGCTGACTGGGAGCCAATAAATAACCAATCTGCTCATCGCCAATGTAAATCAAAGGATTACCAAAGCCAAAGAGCGATCGCAGTCCGATCTCGACTACCACAAACAATCCCACAACCACCGCCAAAATTACGATTAGCGTCACTTTCACCTACCCCACCCTCTAATACTGAGTTACTTTTCAACGATAGTAACTGACGCATTGAGCATTGGAAAGAGGCACAGAGGCAGGGTACATAAGGTAAAACTTTTCTCCCCAGCTAAGAGAACTCCAAAAAATAAATTATTCAATTTATGAACTTCACTAAGCCGTTGCGCCTACAAGTTGCACCATTTTTATTGTCAATAAAAGCTGTAAACCCTCTCCCCTGCTCCCTGATCTTAAAATTTTTTTATTTGGAACTCCCTAACAGATCCTCTGCTTCTTCCCCACTACCCAGGCATCTGACTAAGCGGATTAATATGTATTGGAACGTGTTTAATAAGCTTTAAAACAGCAATTATAATGCTGTTAACTGTCTATTTAATGGTTTAACAAAATTTTGATATACTTTGCTAATCCTGCCTAAGACTATAGCAGCCTTTTATAGTGATATAATTTTTTATTATAATATTACTAAATTTACAATTGTCATCATTTTATCAATTAAATAATTTGGCAAAAAAAAATTCGCGAAAGTTTTTTAGGGAGTAGGGTAGGATGATCAAAATAGTCACACGCAAATATTTAGGCAAACAAAATGTCTATGATATTGGGGTTGAGCATGACCATAATTTTGCGATCAGAAATGGCTTAATAGCTTCTAATTGTTTCAATAAATCCCATTCGACTGCCTATGGTTATGTAACTTATCAAACAGCATATTTGAAAGCTAATTACCCATTGGAATATATGGCGGCACTGTTAACGGCTAACAGTGGCGATACCGATAAAGTACAGAGATATATTACTAACTGTACAAATATGGGTATTTCCATAGATCCGCCAGATATTAACCGTTCTGGTGTTGATTTTACGCCAACAGCAGGAAAGATTCTGTTTGGATTTTCGGCGGTGCGTAACGTGGGACAGAATGCGATCGCTTGTATTTTGGAGGCCAGGAATGAGACAGGAGAGTTTAAATCCCTTGCTGATTTTTGCGATCGCGTGGATTTACGTGCTGTTAACCGCCGAACTCTGGAATCGCTAATCTACTGTGGAGCATTTGACAAAATTGAACCTAACCGTCAACAGTTAATTAACGACTTAGAATTAGTGTACGATTGGGCACAATCTCGCGCTAAAGACAGAGCTAGCGGTCAAGGAAATCTCTTAGATTTATTAGGCGACGGATTTTCTTCTAATTCCAATAAAAGAGCAAATAATGCCTTTGAAACTGCTCCAAAATCTAAACCTGTAATGGATTTGCCGCCACAAAAAAAGTTACAGATGGAGAAGGAATTATTAGGCTTTTATGTATCAGATCATCCCCTGAAATCGTTACGGCAAATAGCACCACTTTTGACTCCTATTAACCTTTCGCAACTGGGAGAGCAAAGAGAAGAAACAAGGCTTTGTGCAGTTGTCATGTTAAATAACGTCAAAAAAGTGGTTACTAAAAAAGGTGATCAAATGGCAATTTTGCAAATAGAAGACCTCACTACACAATCGGAAGCTGTAGTCTTTCCCAAAACCTATGAACGCATTAGTTCTCTACTCCAAGTTGACACTAGATTAATTATTTGGGGAAAAGTAGATCGACGCGACGAGCAAACTCAATTTATTCTTGAAGATGCAGAACCAGTGGAAACAGTACAAATGGTAATGGTGGAATTAAATCCCCAGCAAGCAGGTAACATCGAAGAATTACATCGCTTGAAAACAATTTTGCAAGAACAGTCAGGAGACAAAGAGAAGGCAAAAATGCCAGTGATCGGAATTATACAAACCGAAAATTCTCGGAAACTTGTTCGCTTGGGTTGGCAATTTTGCGTACAAGATTCTAGAATAACCGTTCAAGCTTTGCAAAATGCCAGTTTTGCTGCTCATATCAAATCGCTGACTAGTAGCTAAAGTCAGAAATGAAAAATTTATTAATACTGAAAAGCAGCTTAGATATCAGTTGTGCTGAATTGTCAACAGTAAATTGGCTTACAAACTTAGGACTTGGATAGTTTTTTTAGTTACTTGTGCGGATGATGATTTCCTTGAGGGAGTGGTATCTTTTTATGCTAAGACCCTTAAGGCTGCGACCGGGGGAAGGAGTTAGAACTTGATGATCGTGAACGAGCTACATAAATTTGTTTCATACTGTAAAATCATTCAACCCCAAACTCAGGAGGACATTCAAAAGTTTTTTGAAGGAGTTATCTTATTTCCTTATGATAAGGAACTTCTATTGCAAGCTTATTTATTTCTGAATATTAAAGACTTGTTTCCCTCGTGCGCTGAATTACTGTTATTTGAAAAATCTCCAATTTCAGATTATACAGATTTAGGAAAGTGTGATTTTGTCTACCGGACTTTTAAAGGCAGCCTGTTTTTAATTGAAACTAAGTTTATTGATACAGAAGCAACAGGAGCAACAGAAAGAAAAAGAAGAAATAAACACCGAAACAAGGTATTTGAGCAAGTTATTACTTTGAAAGGTCGATTTAGTGAATATTGGAATATGAGGTTAGATCAATTAGAATGCGGGGTTTTCACAACAGATGCAGAAGTTGCTTGGCGAGGAAATGGTGTGAACGTCACATCTAAATCAATATCTATAGATCATCTGGAAAAATGGCGAAGAAGCTATCACAGTAGTGAAAAATTTTTATCTCGTCAAGATGGGTCAAAGCTTGAGAGGAAGGTTAATTTGAAAGGTTGAGCTAATACTAAAGTATGATTTTCACGGTGGTTTGCCCCCGTAACGTTGTGCGCTTTTGTACACTTTATGGAGTGATGCCTGCGGCGGGCTATTCGGCGTTGCAAGTCCGAGTTTAAAGCTGCCTATTTGATGAAATAGAACAGTGTCTACATGATAAAAATGCTCAAAAATATGTGGCAAATCAGTGGCAAGAATGCCAATGCCTTTGCCTTTCCTTTAACCTAAATTACCGCTCATTGGTGATGGACAAACGTCCCTTGCTGACTTGTCTGAGTCATTGTTTTTATGGAGTACTACTGAAATCAGAAAGCTCAGGAATTAGTATTTTCGTCGGGAGCTTCAAACTTGTAACCATAGCCCCTCACAGTCTTAATAAACTCTGGTATGCTAGCATCGACTTCCATCTTCTTGCGAAGCTGACCTATATGCACATCAACTACCCGACCATCTCCCACGTAGTCGCAACCCCAGATTTTTTGGATTAGCTGCGGGCGACTCCAAGCCTGATTAGGATGACTTGCCAAAAAATGTAAGATATTAAATTCTAACGCTGTTAAAGCAAGAGGTTTATCGTTAAGTGTTACCTCCCGGCCCTCTGGGTTAATTACTAGCTGCTTAAAAATGATCCGTTGTGTTGGGGAGGGGTTGATGTAGCGTATCCGTCTCAAAAGAGCTTCTACTCTAACTTCAACTTCTGCAAGACTAAACGGTTTAGTCATGAAATCATCAGCACCTGCGCTTAAGATTTTTATTTTATCAGCCTCGTCAGTCCTACTAGTCAGTATCAGCACTAAAACATTAGTACGGCTCTGCATTTCTTGGCAGAGGCTATAACCATTAAGATCCGGTAAATTCCAATCCAGAATCACTAAAGCTGGGTTGAATTGCTCAAACAACGATAAGGCAGTCTTACCATCTGCTGCGGATTCTATTTGATATTTCCGACTTAAAAAACGATAGACGAGATTTCGGACGCTGAAGTCGTCATCGACAATCAGAATTTTGGGAGTAGTACCGGAAACCATAACCATAATGCTGCCTATTGTAGATTGGGCGATTCGTTGTGCCAGTTTTGCTTTACCTATTTCTATTGAGAGTGTATTCACGCGCATCTGTACTGAGTACGATCGCTATTGTAGTACTTGTGTACAATTTATCTTCCATGAAGTTTATCAAAACTTCAGCCATTGTAATGCTAATAAATTGTATAAGTCTTGTAGAATTTTGAATTTATCTGGTAAAATATGCTAAATTTTATACTGAAAATAAGTATAATTAAAGACCATTTTTATAACCACAAATAGTCTAGAGAAACATCAGACGCCACGGCATTTGCTACAATTTTGCAAAAACAAAACAGTTTCTGATTAATTAGATATCCACAAAAGCTTACAAATAGACTATAACAAGCCAAGGGCTGAGAGAATCGCCAGAAGGTATTAAGAGTAACAAAAATAAGCTTTAACAGATAAAACTCAGAGTCAGTATAAATTAGCAACAGCTTATCAACCACTTTCCAAATTATTTGTAGGTGAACCGATTTCCCACTCTTGTTTTGTGCAAATTTGCTAATAGCAGGGTTATGTTAGCAAAAAGGTTGCTAATTTATCGGCATTTAAGCTAACTATTAAAGTGTTATTGTTAGCGATCGCAGAGATTGAAAAGGTATGTCATTCCTGTACTAATGGCTAATTATTTTAATTTTATTCACAATATGTTTGAGTAATGAAATATTACAAACATCAGCTTAAAATATATTTAATTTAAATTAATAAAAAACTACTTTCAATAGTCTAACCTGGCATAATTTGCAATGCATTAAACGGTAGAAAAAAATTAATTAGCTATCTATCTCAGGAGAGATTTTGAGAAAATTCAGCCCAGAGAAAGAGCAATTAAATACATATAGTCCGTTAAATTGCTATCAATATCGTCAGTCAGGAATAATTATGGTTAACAATTTAGTAGGCGGCATTATTCCCCCACAGCCACCAGTAGAAGCACAGTCTGATGTTCATACATTGAAATCTCGCCTAGAATGGGGCGAACCAGCTTTTACAATTCTAGATGTGCGCGATCGCAACACCTTCAACGAAGGTCGCATTCTGGGAGCGATGGCGATGCCAATAGATGAATTGGTAGAGCGTGCAGTACCTTCTTTGGATAAAAGCCGTGATATTTACGTTTACGGTGCTAATGAAGAAGAATCTGCCCAAGCCGCACAGCAACTGCGTTCTAATGGATTTGAGCATGTCTCTCAACTCAAAGGTGGTCTTGCGGCATGGAAAGCTATCGGTGGCCCAACAGAAGGCATTATTGAATCAAAAACTCCCCCAGGTGCAGATGACTACAATGTTGTAGATCGGCTAAAAAGTCACCAAGAAAATCTGCCAAAGGGAGGCCCTAGCGCGACGGAAGCCATTAAACAAGGAGCTAGTAACCTCAAGGACAGTATTCAAGAGGGAGCCAGTAATCTGAAGGAAGGCATTCAAGAGGGAGTCAATAATGTCAAAGAAGGCATTAGTGAATCTAACGCTCCTAAAGGCACTGACGATTCCAATATTGGATCGTAAGCGAAAAATAACTTAGAAAATTAGCAATAGACCTCTTGCATAATTAAGAATAAAAACCCCACTCTACCTTTGACTTACATTAAAGTCTCGTCTCTTTGCTTGCGGGAGAAGGTTAGACGTAGGGTGTTAGAAAATTTGCCAAGAGGTCTAATCTTGATTTTTTATGAGCAGAGATGTCACAAGTCAGAAGTAAAAGACAGAATATTCTCTCTTGTAATGCTTCTTAATATTCCAGAGGAAAAGATTTATTGTTTGATCAGTGTTCAAACAAATCTTTAAATTGCAACAAATCCAGAGAAACTATCGTTGGTAGAAATTCAAAACATTCTTGAGCAATTTCCCAACGTTCTTCTCGTTTGAGCATTTCTGTTAGCTTTTGCTGCACACTAAGTAAGTAGCGTACATCATTGGCAGCATAACTCAGTTGAGCTTCAGATAAACTAGCAGCGTTACCCCAATCAGAACTTTGAGAGCTTTTATCCAGTTCTACTTGTTCTAACTCTTGCACCACATCTTTAAGTCCGTGGCGATTTGTGTAGGTACGGGCTAACTTACTAGCAATTTTAGTACAAAAAATAGGTCTAACCTGAATCCCCAGATTGGCTCGCAAAGTGGCAAGGTCAAAACGAGCAAAGTGAAATACTTTTACGACATTCGCCGCTTCTAAAAGCTTTTTCAAGTTTGGGGCATCAGCTTGTCCTTTGGCTATGCGGATTGCAGCCACTTTCCCGAATTCGTTGCACAGCTGGACAAGACACAAGCGATCACGTTGTGGCAATAATCCCATCGTTTCTGTATCAACTGCGATCGCTGTAGATTCTAAATACTGTTCAAGGGCTGCGTCACTGAGATCGCGATCGCTCACCTGAAAATCTTGTAATGTCATGAATTGTTCAAAAATAATTGTAGTGTCCAACAGATAAAAGTCTTAGACACTACATTATTATTGTGCAAAACAATCAGAAATTAAATCTACCTAGCGCGAAAGAAAAGCTGTGTAAGGTAAACTTCACCTTGATTATTAGTAGCAACGCCAATTCCAGTGAGGTTGTAATTTCCTTTAAGGTTCTTTAGATGTCCGGGACTTTTGATCCAACCAGTAACAGCTTCGTCCACAGGATTACTATATCCCCGATTGAAAGCAACATTTTCCGCCGCACTGTTGTAACGAAGAGGGATAGCTTTAACTCGCCGTTCAAATCCCTGATGGCTAAATGGGGTTTTACCTTTAGCCATATTTTGACTATGAATTCTTGCCTGTCGAGTAATATTTGCATTTAGGGTCAACTTTGGCAGTCCTTTAGAAGCCCGATATCGATTAATTTCTTCAAAAACGGATTTTTCTAGTTCCGTAGTTTTAAAAGTAGGAGTCGATATTGCAACCTGACTGGAAAAAAGCGACAATAGCTTATTACGGGTGGATGTATTCGCAGAAGAATGATTTGGTACCGGAACAGTCGTTAATCCACTAGCAAGGACAAGCGCACTTAAAGCGATGCCAAAAGCAGTTTGTCGGAACATGGAGAATTGCGTAATGTGTAGAGATATAAGACTTATACTCTACACTATTGTTCCGATGATATATACTACGATACTATTAAGGATTGATGAATTTTTGTAATCTGGCTACATTCTTGGATAGTAATTACAAAAATCATTTCCAATTGTCAATACTTCAATAGGTCAGCTTCATGAAATCACAGTTATTTTTGCTGATAATTTAAGATTTTCATGAATTAGTAAAAAATAATGTAGTATTCAGCAAATAAATGTCATTGAAACTACATAAATCCAATTTAATTTTTGTTTTGAAAAAATATAAATATACGTAGAGTGCGTTACGCTACGCGATAACATTCCCTACGTGTATTTCAAAAATCAAATATAAGTCTATACATTATTCAACATATAGCAAAAGCTTTGCCACCAGACTGGAGTCTGGGACATTGGAGAAAAAAAACCAAATTCTACCGCATCTATCAGCGAAGGAAAATTTGTGTGAAGTAGATTTCGCCTCTACTGTTGCTAGCGACACCAATCCCTGTCTTTTCAAAATTACCTTTGATATTGGCTAGATGCCCTGGACTTTTAAGCCAGCCTTGAAAAGCTATTGTGGCAGGGTTATTATATCCCTGATTGTAAGCAACATTTTCACCAGCTGCTCTGTAGGCAATACCGATTGCCTTAACACGTTGTGAAAATCCCGTATGTCCAAAGGAAACTTTAGCTTTAGCCATGTTCTGACTGTGAATCCTAGCCCGATTATCACTGGCAGAATTACGAGTTAGCTTTGGTAGCTTTTGAGAAGCTCTGTAGTTATTAATTTTGTTGAAAATTGACTTTTCTAGAGCAGCAGCGTCAATGTTAGATGCTGCAATATAAACAGTATCACTTAATGTATGTGAAGACTGCGGTGTAAAAGTGGGATTTGTTACAGGAGTAGCGATCGCTCCACTACTGAGAATAATAGTGCCTAAAGCAAGGCTGTAGATTGTTGTTTTAATCATTTGCTGAAACTAACTGAAACTCTAGCTCCAGACAGTTTAAGCAAGCTAATATCAATCTTACAACTTGATTATAAGTCTATATACCTCTGCTTATGGGGTTTTATCTTCAAAAACTATTAGTTAACGTTTAAACTCACAGTTTTACGAAAAATTTTTGTATTTATCGAAAGTTGCCATCTACCATAAGTAGGGTTTTTTGTATATAACCCACTTTTCATAGTTTTCGGATGGTACGTTAGCGAGTCAGACGCTTCTACGTCGCTAACGCAACGCTATCGAGCGTCGGGAACCTCTGCAATACACTGGCTCCCCTACGTATATTTCAAAAATCAAATATGAGTCCTATAGATTGCTCAACATATAGCAAAAGCTTTGCCAACAGACTGAAGTCTGGGAAATTTGAGAAAAAAACCTAAATACCAAATCTATCAGCGAAGGAAAATTTGTGTGAAGTAGATTTCGCCTTTACTGTTGCTAGCGACACCAATCCCGGTCTTTTCAAAATTACCTTTAATATTGCCTAGATGCCCTGGACTTTTAAGCCAACCTTGAACAGCTTGCGTAGCAGGATCACTATATCCCTGGTTGTAAGCGACGTTTTCGGCAGCTGAACTGTAAGAAATACCGATTGCTTGGACACGTTGTGAAAATCCCGTATGTCCAAAGGAAACTTTACCATTAGCCATGTTCTGACTGTGAATCCTGGCTTGATTATCGGTGGCAGAATTCCGAGTCAGCGCTGGTAGCCCTTGAGAAACTCTGTAGTTATTAATTTGGTTGAAAATCGACTGTTCTAGAGCAGCATTGTTGCTAGATGCTGCTACTTGAATAGTATTATTTGATACGGGTTCAGGATTAGGCGTACAAGTTGAATTTGTTACAGGAGTAGCGATCGCTGCACTACTGATAAGTATAGTGCCTAAAATAGCAATATATATTGTTGGCTTCATCATTTCTTTAAGTAAACTTTTAGACAATGTAGCCAACTAATACCAGTGTAGCAAACTGCTTATAAGTCCATATATCTCTATTTATGCCGTTTTCGGTTCAAAAACTAACAAACAACGTTTAAATGCACGATTTTACAAGAAAATCGTGCTGTTTAGTAAAAAATTGTCTTTTACTATTAGTATGGTTGTTATATAACCTAGATTCCGTACTTAAGTATTTGTATAGTGTAATTACTATATTATTTTATATTTTTAGTTTTAAATTATGCTTTTCTAACTTTAATATTCAGCTATATTACTGATACTGTGTATATTTTACAGCTTTATTTATATCTATAAAACCAGTAAAAACCGTTTATGAAAGTTGAGAGCGCAGAATGTAGATATAAATTGCACGGATTTCTTCAGCTAAATATCTGCGTGATTTTAACTAGCTTTAGTTAAAGGTTTCTAACTCTTCTTGCACCACGCGCAACACCTGTGCAAGATATTTCGCACGCCACTGTTCCCGCTCTTTAATTTGCCTTGTTAAACCTGCGGCTTGATTCAATTCAGTTAAGGGGTGTTTCGCTTTTAACCCTCGATTCATGAGGCAGTGCGTTGGGCGGCTCTGCCGACTTGAAGCAACTGCCATCTCACCGCCACACGTTCCGGTGTGGCGGGAGCATTCTCTCGGAATTTAGGTAAACAGGTCATTTACCCTTAGCTAATGTGCATTCTCAAACTTTGCACAAAATTTTGGCGTGCCAACTCGTTGTAAGTGGGTTGCGGTAGCATAGGGTGCTGGAGTTGCTAATCGATTATTGCTTTTTCCCAAAAGTTGATGTATGTTTACGCGTCATTTAAGAACTTGGCTACTGTTTGTACATCCTTATCGCCGCGTCCAGAGCAGTTAATTACAATCCGGGGGCTGTCGGTTAGTTGGGGGCATAGGGTTTCGAGGTAGGCGATCGCATGGGCTGTTTCTAATGCTGGAATAATCCCCTCCAACTTCGACAATCGTTGGAATGCCTCCAAAGCCTCTGCATCTGTCACACTATAGTATTCAGCGCGACCGATATCTTTCAAATAGCTATGTTCTGGCCCCACACCGGGATAATCTAAGCCTGCACTAATTGAGTGTGCCTCAATGATTTGCCCATCCTCATCTTGCAGAAGATAACTCATGGCTCCGTGCAATACACCAACTCGTCCTTTTGTCAAGGTTGCTGCGTGTTTTTCAGTATTAACACCTTCTCCTGCTGCCTCAATTCCAATGAACCGGATAGAAGACTCATTAATAAACTCATAGAAGAGTCCCATAGCATTGGAACCACCACCGACACAAGCCAAGAGAATATCAGGCAATACACCCCACTTTTCCATTGCTTGGGCGCGAGTTTCTTGCCCGATTACTGCATGGAAATCACGTACCATCATTGGGTAAGGATGGGGACCTGCTACTGAACCGAGAATGTAGTGAGTTGTTTCTACATTTGTTACCCAATCACGGATTGCTTCAGAAGTGGCATCTTTCAGGGTTCCAGTTCCCGCTTCTACCGGACGCACTTCTGCCCCCATCAACCGCATTCTGAACACATTCAAAGCTTGACGTTCCATGTCATGAACGCCCATGTAAATTACGCATTCCAGCCCAAAACGAGCGCAAACTGTAGCTGTGGCAACACCGTGTTGTCCAGCACCCGTTTCGGCAATAATCCGTTGCTTACCCATGCGCTTTGCCAACAATACCTGACCAAGGGCATTGTTAATTTTATGAGCGCCAGTATGATTTAAATCCTCGCGTTTTAAATAAATTTGTGGCCCGGTGCGATCGGGCCGGGCATAATGAGCAGTCAGGCGTTCAGCGAAATATAATGGTGTGGCACGTCCTACATAGTCCCGTAACAACTGCTGTAGTTCTGCTTGAAAACCAGGGTCATTGCGGTATTGCTGATAAGCTGTTTCTAGCTCAGTAAGAGCAGGCATCAGCGTTTCAGGTACATACTTACCGCCGAAACGTCCGAAGCGACCTAGTGTATCGGGAACTTGAGCAGTTGAATTTGGAGATAGGGGAGTAGTAGTCACAAGCTATTTTGATGAGGGGAATGACTTAATTATTATAGAAAGTATGGGGCATATCTGGGGTATATCTGGGGACTGGAGACTAGGGAAGAGTTTTCTCAATTCTCAATCTCTCCCAATGGATTTGTGATGTTAGCCTAGAATTTAATATCGCAGCAGAATGGTTGCGTAGAAGTTTCCACTGCCTTTGAAATTTTTCTTAAACATTGATTTTATGTCTTCTTCCAATTCTAAATCTTCTGACAAAAGCTTTGTCTACCGCGAATTTGGCAACGACAACTCTGCCGCCACAGAAAGACCAATTCCAGAACTGCCCGCACAACAACAAAATCTTAAAGTGCAAGCTTCCCGCAAAGGGCGCAAAGGGAAAACCGTCACAGTGATTAGTGGTTTTCAAGCCAAACCAGAAACCTTGGCAGATTTGGTGAAGCAGTTAAAAACCCAGTGCGGCACAGGTGGGACAGTTAAAGATAACGAAATTGAAATTCAGGGCGAACACAAGCAGAAAATCGCCGAGATTTTAACTAAACTAGGTTACAAAGCTAAAATTAGCGGTGGCTAATCTTAAGTGCGGTTTACCGCATCTTAAGGGTGATCTAGATTAAGAGAGAAAATGTTATCTTTGAGAGGTACAAATATGCTTGAGCAATGGTGAATCACTTTGCTAACAAGCTGTTTTGTGAGATGAATAGGAGGTTTAAATGGATTTAGTTCGGATTTTGTGCGCCATTTTTGTGCCGCCTCTAGGAGTTTTTTTACAAGTAGGCTTTGGTGTAGACTTTTGGATTAATATAGTTTTGACACTTTTTGGTTACATTCCTGGGATTATTCACGCAGTATGGATAATTGCTAAGAAATAATTCTTCGTAGAGGTAGTTTGGGTGTACCAATCTCGGCAGGGGCAATTTATGAACTGCCTCTACAAAAAAGATTATAGATTATATATCTGCAAAGTCTTCAACAATAATTCAGGAAAAGTGTTCTGAATTGTGCATTATTGATCAAAACTTTGATGGAAGTATCAAAAGACTGTAGCGAAAAAATCACTATTTGTTTTACTTAAAATCAATAAACTACTCTAAAGATACAATCAATCATATATATATCCAAAGTATAATTTTCTGTTATAGAAAATACAAAATTAGCTCTCATTTTTTAACATACTATAAAGTCTAAACTCTAAAAGCAAAGGGCAGATGTGCAATTTCCATTGCACAGTTGAGACATTCAAATCTTTAATCAAGCCAGTGCTTATATCTAGTACCCAGCCATGAACCATAGGCGCTTTTCGCTCATAGAGTACCTGACGCATGATGGAAGTTTGGTAAAGATTTTTTACTTGCGCTACAACATTGATTTCTGCCAAACGATTCAGACGTTCTTCTCTTGTTGGCAAGGCATCGATTTCTTCTTGTTTCTGTAAATACAGTTCCCGAATCGGATTTACCCAGTTATCAAGAATTCCGATGGTTCTTCCTTCTAAAGCCGCCTTAATTCCTCCGCAATCGTAGTGACCACAAACGATAATATGTTCCACTTTAAGATGTAAAATTGCGTATTCTAAAACCGCTAAAAAGTTTATATCCGTTAGAGAAATTTGATTGGCAATGTTACGATGTACAAATAACTCTCCTGGTTCTGTACGGGTAAACCTTGTTAATGCCAGACGACTATCAGAACACCCAATGTATAAAAAAGGTGGTGTTTGTCCGCTAGATAATTCTTGAAAGTAAGTTGGGTCTAAAGCTAGTTTCTCGGCAACCCAAGCTTGATTATTTCTGAGGATTTCGTCAATGCTGTTATATTTCATCTTTCGTCAAATTCGAGAGATAATCTCATCAATATTTTAGCTGATTTACAGTTTCCTATAAATCAATATGAACTTTTTCTGAGCTAAAATTTTTATAATGATGACAATTTTCTCTACAGCATTAATAAAATTATTGTATAAATTGGAAACAAGGAAGTTAGTATTTAGAGAAAAAATAACTATGTATAACTTTATAAAAGTATCTAAATAACGTAAAAATTTTATCAACTAAAATCTAAGCGATTCAGACTGAGTAACGATTTCAAATCCTCATCTAGCATTTATAGATATTTTTGCAAAGCAGAGAAATTACTGTAACCAAAACCATTTTAAATCACAACCCAAATTGTACATTTGAGTCAAGCAACTGCGGCGGAAGTTATAAATACTAAACTCTTCAATACACAGAGACACTTTCTGACGATGGTAACCTAACTTAACAAATATGCTAAATTTGAGGTTGAAAAATGAAGTTATCAGCTTCAATCGGGGGTAACAACTTTATTATCCTGATGATGGTTGATTGACCAACGGTGGTCAACAGTCATAGAGGAAAATTCGCAAATTTCTTCTAGCCGTTTTTGCTGCACAGCAGCTTTACGTAGAGTAATAATTAGTTGGTTTACCTGATGCCGTAAATCTGGATTATCATTTACGGCTAACATGGTTTGTCGTTCTAAAAGTTGAAGTATAAGTTCGTAGTGAATAGGAGAAGGTAAAGGAATTTGCTCCATGAAGTTAATTTTTGATTTCATATTTGAGATTTTGTACTAATCAAAGTTTATGTCTTGTCAATAAATTGTTACATAAGAAATAACTAGTTGCTTAAGCTTTGATTTGATTAGCAATAAAGATTTGACAAAGATATGATGATATTTGATGGCAATATGCTGCGTGTCTACGCATAGTGTGCCCAATTGCCCAACTATTATATGCAGTTAGTTGCCCTGTGCTAAGGGGCATAGGGGAGGTGTTTATTTCAAAAATTCCTTGGTAATATACGGGCGATCGCAGCACCGGGATCTGGTTGTTTTACCAAAGATTCCCCAATGAGTACAGCGGATGCACCTGCTGTAAGCACCAAACTCAAATCATCTGGATTGTGTAGTCCTGACTCGCTGACAACAAGGATGTTTTTCTCCTGCAATTGGCTACCCCTTGCAGCTAAAAGTTGGCAAGTAGTTTGCAAGTCCACAGAGAAATCTTCCAAATTGCGATTATTGATTCCTACTAAGGAAACCCCATCTAAAGCCAACACACGGTCAAGTTCTTCCAAGCTATGAACTTCAATCAAGGCTGCCATTTTCAGGTTGTTAGCGATTTTAAGGAAGTATTTCAAATCTTGATCGCTCAGGATAGCCGCAATCAACAAAATAGCATCTGCACCCTGAACCCGCGCCAAGTATATCTGATAAGCATAAATGATAAACTCTTTGCACAGTACAGGCAAATCTACAGCAGCCCGAACCTTGGCTAAGTTCTCAAAACTGCCTTGAAAGAACTTGACATCTGTTAGCACAGACAGACAACTAGCACCACCTTGCTGATAAGAAAGGGCGATCGCTACTGGATCAAAATCTTCTCGTAAAATACCTTTGCTAGGTGAAGCTTTTTTAACTTCTGCAATCAATGCTGGTTTAGTCTTACCTTGGCGCAAGGCGGCGACAAAATCACGGGTTGGCGGTGCAGCCAGTACCTGCTTCCGTAATTCTTGCAAAGGAAGTTTTTCCCGCATTTGGTCATATTCTACTTCCTTCTGCCAGACAATTTCCTCTAAGATGTGGTTTGGCGCTGCATCAGGCACGATAGCTTGATAACGCAATATCGATACATCAATAGCTGGGTTAGGTGAACGACGGCGGATTTGCATAATTTGTCATTTGTCAGTGGTCATTGGTTATTGGTCATTGGTTATTGGTCATTTGTCCTTTGTCCTTGTTTATTGACAAAGGACAAATGACAGAGGACAAATAACTAAATGGCTCGTTTATAAGCTTCGTCTAGCACTTCCGAAAGTGTCGGGTGCGCGTGAACTAGATGTGCGAGACTTTGGACGGATTGACGGTTTGCGATCGCAGCTGACGCTTCGTGAATTAAGTCTGAGGCGTGCAGTCCGAAAATGTGAACACCTAAGACTTCTCCGGTGTCTTTGCGATATATCACCTTGGCAATACCATCGGCTTCATTCTCTGCTAAAGCTTTGGAATTTCCTTTGAAGTAACTCCGACTTGTGCCGATTTCAAAGCTTTCGGTTTGTCCCAACTCTTTAGCTGCGGTTTCTGTTAAACCCACATAGCTGACTTCTGGGTGGGTAAACGCCGCCGCCGGGATGCTGCGATAGTCTACTATTCTTTCCCTCCCAAGTATATTTTCTACGGCGATGATGCCTTGGGCAGAAGCCGCATGTGCCAACATCATCTTTCCATTAGCGTCGCCAATTGCCCACACATTTGGTACTACTTCACCAGATGATAGTACTGCCATGCGATCGTCAACTGGGATAAAATTCCGCCGATCCAGTTCTATACCCACAGACTCCAAACCAAGATTTTTGGTCGCCGGGATGCGTCCTGTAGCCACCAAACAAGCATCTACTTCGATGACATCTACATCTTCTTTGGTTTTGAAATCTGCTAATTCAATCACCACTGGTGAACCGGGGATGACTTTTTTAGCGTATATCCCCACTTTCGTTTCAATATCGCGGGGAGTAATCAGTACCCGTTCGGCAAGTTTAGCAATGTCTCGGTCAAATCCTGGCATTAACTGATCTAGGGCTTCAATCAAAGTGATTTCACAACCCAAAGCTGAGTAAACATCAGAAAATTCTAAGCCGATGTAACCACTGCCAATAATCGCCACCCAGTCTGGTAGCGACTCCAACTTAACGCCTTGATCGCTGGTAAAGACAGTTTTGCCGTCTACTTCAATCCCTGGAGGCACAAAAGGAATTGAACCAGGGGAAAGGATGATGTCTTTGGCTGTGATGGTTTTTTCGCCACCGTCTCCGGTAACAGAGACTTTTTGCGCCCCAGCGATTTTTCCCCAACCGTTGATAATATCGACTTTTAGACGTTTGAGGCTGTTGGTTAAGTCGCCTTGAATTTTTGAGACGAGATTATTAGCATGATTAGCGATCGCTTGGCGATCGAATTCCACGTTACCAATTTGAATTCCCAGCGATTTGAGGTGATGGGCATCGCGTAACTCCCGCACACGCCCAGATGCCGCCAGCAGCGCTTTAGAAGGAATACAACCCCGATTAACACAGGTTCCTCCCATATCAGCAGCTTCAATAATCGCTGTTTTTAAACCACAACTTACGGCGTGTAAGGCTGCGCCATGTCCGCCTACACCAGCGCCGATAATGACTAAATCGTAATCAAATCCTTGACTCACGTTAGGTTCCCCGTCTGCTTCGCCTATTTATTCTCAACTTGACCGACAATCAGCGCAACCCCTTTAACAGTTATCAATTATCAGTTGTCAGTTTCATTGCTGGGTTTAAGCCCTCAGCATACAGTTAGTGAACACTGGAAACTGCTAACTGATTTAAATCCCCTGCCATCCGCCTGATAACTGTTTTCTGATTTAACGTTTAGGTGTTGCTAACTTCAATTATGATTCACTAACTTCTGGCGAAAAGATGGATGTTTTCAGTAATTATAGTCAAATCTAGATACTTATTTTTTTTATACTCTAAAGGGAATGGGGAATTGGGGAGATGAGGAAGCAGGGGAAGCAGGGGAAGAATAACTATTGATTTTTGACCAATGACCAATGACAAATGACTTTACAGCGCCATCGCCTAACACCTAAGCTGGATTTAGGATTCATCCAAAAGATTTACGCAGGCGATCGCTCGATGTCTATTCCTCAAATTACTGAATTTACTATCCGCCGTCATGCTAACGCTAAATCTTTCCAACGCGGCGAGGCATACTATGAGGCTGGTGCTGTCAATGCTATTATCCAACGCGGTCATCTGCTTCAGGCTGAAGTTGCAGGGACTGAAGCAAGACCTTATCATGTCAATCTCAGTTTCGATAGCAGTGGGTTAATCTCAGCAAACTGCACCTGTGCCTACAACTTTGATGGGTGGTGCAAACACATTGTAGCGACGATGCTCGTCTGTGCGCGTAACTCAGAATATATTGAGCAACGCCCTACCTTAGAACAACTACTCGATCGCTTGGATCATATCCAAACCCAAAGATTGTTGCAAGAGTTGGTAAATGAATACCCACCACTAATTGAGGCGATTGATCGTCATATAGGTTGGATGACGAATCCTATTGTCGAGCAAACAACCCAAAAACCTGTGCGCCGCATTACGATCGATCAGGCTCTTTTTCGGCGGCAAGTCCGGCAGATTCTTCGGGATACTGTGCGCTACTTTGAGGAGGGGTGTGAAGAAGACCCGATTGGCGATGAATTGCTGAGTGTAGTGCAAACTGCGGTAGATTTTAGCGAACGGGGAGAGGGTGAGAATGCGATCGCTATTTTAGAAGCGATTACCTCTACGTGTGTGGAAAATTGGGATGATGTTGCAGAATACGGTGCTGAAAACGATGAAGTGGTCGAGGAATTGAATAATGCTTGGTGTGAAGCAATTCTTACAGCCGAACTCACCCCAGAAGAAAAAGTTGATATTCAAATAAATTTGGAAGCCTGGCAAGATGACTGGAATGCTGATTTTGGCCTAGTTATGGAAGCTTTACGCCAAGGTTGGGATTATCCACCACTGGTGCAAGTTCTCGAAGGTAATATTACCGAAAGGGGAGCTTGGGAAGAAGAAGTACCAGACTATGCAGATGATTTGGCGCTAATTCGGCTAAAAATCCTCGAACGTCAAAAACGTTACCAAGAATACTTGTATTTAGCAGAAGCTGAAGGGCAAACGCAACAGTATCTAACAATGTTGGGGCGTTTGGGCAGGGTAGAAGAAGCAATTGATGCTGCTCAAACCCAGATGAACTCAACGGAAGAGGCTTTTGCCCTAGCGAAAACACTTAGCGGACAGGGGGCATTACAGCAAGCACTAGATATAGCCCAGAGTGGATTACATTTACCAGGTAATTGTCAGCACGAATTGGGAATTTGGACAAGTGATTTAGCTGTTGAGTTGGGTAATAATGAAGCTGCTTTATTAGCAATCAAGGCGGCTTTTCAAGTCAAACCCTCCTTTGTTGACTACGAAAGGATGGCAGAATTGGCTGGGGAAAACTGGGAAAGTATTAAAACAGACCTGTTGAGAATTGTTCGTACTTGTAGTGGTTGGGGAACAGAATCAGCCAAGGTAGATATATTCTTGCATGAGGGGCTAATTGATGATGCAATTGCGATCGCTAATGAACTCACTTCTTATTATTCAGAGTTAATTTACCGAGTCATGGACGCTGCTATTCCTCATAATCCTAGTTGGGTGATTGCTAATGCTCGTCGCCGTGCCGAAAAGATTATGGATGCAGGTAAAGCCGAATATTACTACTATGCAGTTGAATGGTTAAAAAAGGCACGTAATGCCTACTTGCAATCTGGGAAGAAAGCTGAGTGGTTAAGCTATCGGGAAAACTTGATGCAAACCCACGCTCGTAAACGTAAATTGATGGGAATGTTTCAACAAAGGGATATGGAGTAACCCTAAACCATATATAACAATTCAAAAATAAAACCAAAGTTTGCCTACCTTTAACAAGAGGATTTTGCCCCAAGTCTTATTAATTGAGATAGTGAGTGGATTTACGCCGTGCTGTACTAGGTCTATTTCTGTCGCAGCAATAGATAATTCCAACATATCTGCTTACTTATGGAGTTCAAACACCATCAACGCTTTTAAGTCTGCAATAACCAAATGATTGAGCTTTTAAATTGAGATTTACTCAAGATATCAACTTTAGCGACACAAGATGAAGTAAGATTCACATCTGAAGGAGTCGCCGTATAATCCTATAGTTTCTGACAAAAAATAATCGAGTGCGATGATTAATAAATATCCTCAGAATCTTATAGTGTCCTGCTTACCACTGAGTATGCTTCTATTACTCAGCAGCATATCTTCTAGTCCACTGAAAGCTCAGGCTGTTGATACTACACAATTACCAACTAGTAATTTCATCCTGTCACAACAGCCCCCATCACCACAGGATGTGCAACCACCTGTACCTCCGCAACTCCCACCACCACAGGATGTGCAACCACCCGTCCCTCCGCAACTCCCACCACCTGAAGTACCACAACCACTCCCCCCACCAGCAGAACTATTTCCCCCCTCTGTACCAACTCCCACACCTGATGAACCACTCCCTGGCAACTTTCCTCAAACTATTGTTGTTGAACGGTTTGAAGTTGTTGGTAGCACAGTCTTCAGTCCCGAAGAGTTAGCCCTCGCCACTGCTGAATTTACCAAACGACCGATCTCGCTGACTGAAGTCTATCAAGCACGTTCTAAAATTACTGATTTATACGTCCAAAATGGTTACATTACTTCTGGTGCTTATATTCCGCCCCAAACAATCCAATCCGGTGTTGTAAAAATTCAGGTCGTCGAAGGTAAATTAGAAGATATCCAGATAACTGGGAATCGGCGGTTGAATGCAAATTATGTCCGCAGCCGACTAGCAATAGCTACATCAGCACCTCTGAACCGACAGCGTCTACTAGAGGCACTGCAACTTTTGCAACTTAATCCTTTGATTCAAAACGTCTCTGCTGAACTTTCAGCAGGATCGCGGAGTGGTGTAAGTCTCTTAGAAGTCAAGATCAGCGAGGCAAAAACCTTTAGTAGCCAAATAGTTCTTGATAATGGGCGATCGCCCAGTGTTGGCAGTTTCCGACGCGGATTAAGATTGAATGAAGCCAACTTACTCGGATTGGGAGATGCTCTAAGTCTAGGGTACACTAACACTGATGGTAGCAACTCCTTTGACGCTAGTTACACACTACCACTCAATCCCCGCAACGGAACCCTCACCTTCAACTATGGCACTACGTCGAGTAATGTCATTGAACCTGATTTCGCTTTTTTAGATATCGAATCGGCTTCTCGCTACTACGAACTGACATTCCGCCAGCCAATAATCCAAACTCCTACACAAGAATTCGCTCTTGGGTTGACAGCTTCCCGACGCGAAAGTGATATCTCATGGATACTAGACAGAGGCAGGGTTCCCGCTCCGCAACTTTCTCCTGGTGCTGATGAACAGGGACGCACTAGGGTATCTGCGTTACGATTTTTTCAAGAATGGACGAGTCGTAACAGCCGTGAAGTCATCGCCCTCCGCTCTCAATTCAATTTGGGACTAGATGTGTTGAATCCCACAATTAATCAAATTGATCCCGATAGCCGTTTTTTTTCTTGGCAAGGACAAGCGCAGTGGGCACGCCTTTTAGCTCCTGAAACTTTACTTTTACTTCGTTTAAATACGCAACTAGCATCCACAACACTCTTACCTATAGAGCAAATTGGCTTAGGTGGGCAGGATAGCATTCGAGGTTACCGTCAAGATTATTTGCTGACAGATAATGGCACTTTTGTTTCTGCGGAAGTTCAAGTACCGATTCTGCGCTTACCCCAGATAGATAGCACGTTACAGGTTATCCCCTTTGTAGATTTTGGTCTTGGCTGGAATAGTTCGGCTACAGACAATCCCGACCCTAATACTCTAGCTGCTGTTGGTCTGGGGTTGCGTTGGTCACAAGGCGATCGCTTCACCTTTCGTCTTGACTGGGGTATTCCTTTAGTATCTGTTGACTCGAATGATCGAACATTACAAGAAAACGGACTATATTTTAGTTTATTCTATAATCCTTTTTAGAATTTAAGGGTTCATTCTCCTTCCCTCCCCTTCTCTACGATAAGCTGCGCCAACCGGGGTTTTTACTCCATTAAAGCAACTAGCGTACGATTTCAAATACTTAGATATTTTTTCCCCAGTGGGATGCACCCAATTAATTTAATTCCTGCCGTTGCTCTAATCTATTGTGCAAAATTTCGTGAAACAAAACTAGTTGACTGATTAAAAAATAAAAATCAGACCATTATTTATTTCATTCGGAGTTTGCTCAACGCTCAGAATAAAAATCCGCAAATATACCATCTATTCTATTCAGTGTTTGATTTTATTCTGGGTATCCTAAATAAAGACAAGTTAGATGATATAGAAAAAGGAGCAAAAGGCTAGTACCGCAAAGCGGAAGCCAAAAGTTAAAAATCAAAAGTCAAAAACCTTATTATATAGGCTTCTGAGTGATTTAAACTGGTCTGTTTATTTACGCCGACCTGTATTAGTTTGCACCCTCATACCCATTTTGGAATTATAGACGGTGACAAATTTGATTGAATGAATTTTCTTATAAGTCCAGACTTTCAGGTTCCACTCCTGGGAGTAGTATTTTTCAGACTAAAACATAAAAATATGAGAATTTAAGGAACAGCCATGCTAGGAAATGAGCGGGAAAAAATACGCCATCTGTTGGTCATTCAAGACCTACAAGGGCAGCGAACTGTCCCTTTACAAGAAACTACTTATTCTCTGGGGCGGCATCCTGCCAACACTATTATCTTGTCCTCCCGGTCAGTATCAATGCAACATGCAATTTTATTGCGAGTAACTGTTCCAGAGACTGACCAATATGGCTTTCAAATTATTGATGGCAACTACAAGGGGAAAGCAAGTACTAATGGCTTATTTGTCAATGGCGCTAAATGCTTCTCTCATAATCTCAGAAGTGGAGATATGATTGCTTTTGGCAGTAATCAAGCTCAAGCTAAATATTATGCCATTTCCAACATTTCAGAACAAGCATTTTCTGAATCTTGTGATGTAGAAGACCTATCTGGTTTTTTATCAGAGCAAGCCAGTCCTGCCAATCCTTTTCAAACCCTAGCTATTGATCCTAGCTTTGAAGCAGCGAGTGAGTCTGCCCTAGCTCGCCTAGCATCCTTCCCTGAACTCATCCCCAATCCAATTATTGAGATGGATTTGGAGGGAACAGTTACTTATCTCAATCCAGCCGCAGCTCTCAAGTTTCCCAACCTTAGGGAAGTTGGGACGAAACACCCGATTTTAACAGGACTACTGAGTAAAGTTAAGAATCTCGAAAAAAATTCTTTTGTGCGGGAGGTGGAAGTAGGTGCAGAAGTTTTTGAACAATCTGTTCTCTACCTTCCTGAAAGTGATTTAATTAGAACTTTTATTACTAGGGATATTACTGAGCAAAAACAAGCCACAGCCGAATTGCGTCAGCGCGATCGCTTGCTACAAGCAGTTGCAGAAGCTGCCAATTATTTGCTAGGCGAAATGAATTACAAAACCGGTATTGATCGAGCTCTTGCTGTACTGGGTGAAGCTGCCAAGGCAGATCGAGCCTATCTCTTTCAAAACCATCCCCATCCTGCTACAGGTGAAATAGCAGTCAGCCTACGGTTTGAATGGACGCAATCTTTTATTCAATCTACCCACCACCATTGGCAGAATCAGCCTTATCAAGATTCTGGATTAGCCCGTTGGTACACTGTTCTTTCTAGCGGTCAGTCGATTAGCGGACTCACCCAACAATTTCCTGCTGCCGAACAAGAATTCCTAATTAGAGATGGCATTCAATCTCTTCTCTTAGTGCCTCTCAGGTTAGAGAATGAGTGCTGGGGTTACCTTGGCTTGGCAGACTGCACCTTTGAGCGTCATTGGTCAAAGCACGAAGAATCTACCCTGTTGACAATGGCTGCCAGTATTATTGGGACGCAGCAGCGTCAGCAAGTAGAAGAAAAGATTCGCTATCAAGCCCTTCATGACATCCTGACAGGGTTGCCCAATCGTCTACTATTTAATGAACTGCTTAGTAAAACTCTGCCCAACGCCACTCGCAATGGTGAAAGTTTAGCTGTGATCTTCCTCGACCTGGATCGCTTCAAGGGTATTAATGACACTCTGGGGCACACTCTAGGAGATCAATTGTTACAAAGCGTTGCTCAAAGATTAAAAGACTCACTCAGAGGCGGAGACACCATAGCCCGTTGGGGAGGTGATGAGTTCACTATTTTACTCCCGCGAGTCAATGATATTGAAGAGGTAACCCAGGTAGCGGATAGAATATTACAAGCTTTAGAGGATGCCTTCAATCTGCAAGGGCATGAACTTTATGTGACTGCCAGCCTCGGTATTGCGTTGCTTGATAACAACAGTCCTGACGCCGAAACACTAATCCAGCACGCAGATGCCGCTTTATACTACGCCAAGGATAAAGGACGGAATAACTACCAATTCTATAGTGTTTCTCTAAGCGCCAAGAATCCTGAACTTCTGACTTTAGAAAAGAGCTTGCGCTATGCCCTAGAACGTGAAGAATTTACGGTGTACTATCAGCCTCGTGTGAATATCGCCACAGAAGAAATTACTGGTATGGAGGCTCTGTTGCGTTGGCAGCACCCAGAAATGGGATTGGTTGCACCGAGTGTCTTCATTCCCCTAGCCGAAGAGAGTGGATTAATTGTTCCCATCGGCGAATGGGTGCTGCGGACAGCGTGTAGCCAAAACAAAACCTGGCAAGATGCAGGATTGCCACCCATGACGATCGCTGTTAATCTTTCTCTTAAGCAGTTCCGCCAACCTAAATTGGTAGAGACTGTAGCCACAGTTTTAAAAGAAACGGGGCTGGAGTCACGCTTTTTAGAATTAGAAATTACCGAAACCACAGTCATTGAGGATTTGGACTTTACCAGAACGGTGTTACAAAATCTACAGCAGATGGGTGTTTACATCTCCATTGATGACTTTGGTACAGGTCATTCCTCGCTCTCGCGCCTACAGCTTTTACCACTCCACAATCTGAAAATAGATAAATCTTTTATTCATGATTTGACTTTGGATGTCAAAGTAGCTCATATTATCAAGGCCATAGTCACCTTGGGACAAAGCTTGGGATTGAAGTTGACAGCAGAGGGGGTAGAAAAAGAAGAGGAATTGGATTTCTTGAAATCTATCAATTGTGAGGATGTACAAGGCTTTTTATTCTACCGACCGCTTTCTGCCCAGAAGGCAACAGAAATTCTTGAAAGTAAACGACCAACACTCTAGTACTCGATCAACCCGATAAATGATGGGGGCAGGGGGCAGGGGGCAGGGAGCAGGGAGCAGGGAGCAGGGGAGACAAGGGGACAAGGGGGCAAGGGGGCAGGGGGCAAGAGGTGAGAACTTGAAACAAGTCTTCCCCCTTGTCCCCAAGTCCTCTTGCCCAATGCCCAATGCCCCAAGTCGGCGGGCGGCTATCCCTGTACAGACACTTGGGAATGGAGTTTCCCGCCGACTTCCATGAAAAACTATTTGTACGAGTGACGATACAACCCACATTCCGCACTTCAATTTGAAGTATGAATTAATTTCAGTTAATGACAACGCAAAAAATTAGGATAATTAAGAAAATAATACTCAACGAATTTAAT